>DAOLDG010000023.1:0-8857 GCA_035327465.1 Candidatus Doudnaibacteriota bacterium | reverse complement strand
AAGAAGCGATTTCTTATTATGCGATTTTGGCTTCCACGCAGTTGGCAAAAGAGCGCGGTGCTTACGCTAGCTTCCGCGGTAGCAAGTGGGATCGTGGTCTGGTGCCGGTCGACACTATAGCTTTATTAGAGCGCGAACGTGGCACAGAAATTCCTGTCTCGCGAACTGGTAAGCTTGATTGGAGCGTGGTGCGCGAAGCCATTAAAGAGCATGGTATGCGCAACTCCAACACCATGGCTATCGCTCCGACTGCCACTATCTCCAATATCTCGGGCGCCATTCCTTCCATCGAACCAATTTACAAGAACATTTATGTGAAGTCCAATATCTCCGGCGACTTCGTGGTGGTGAATCATTACTTGGTGAAGGAACTCAAAGAGCGCGGCTTGTGGAATGAAGACATGCTTACTAAACTCAAGTTTTATGATGGCCGCGTCACCGAAATTCCGGATGTGCCACAAGACCTTAAGGATAAGTATAAAGAAGTGTTCGAAGTTGATGCGCGTTGGCTCATTAAAGCGGCCGCCCACCGCGGCAAATGGATCGATCAGTCCCAGTCGCTCAATATCTTTTATGCCGGCAAATCCGGTAAAGACATTAACGATATTTATTTGTACGCGTGGGAGATGGGCGTGAAGACCACTTATTATCTTCGCACTTTAGCTGCTTCCCAAGTCGAAAAGTCTACCATTGGCACCACCGAAGGCAGCACTCACACTCGTGGTGTAACTGGCACGAAGACAGAGGCGGTTGCCGAACAGCCGGCCAGTCAGCCAGTTGAACAACCCGCGCCTGCAGCCGTACCAGCGATGGCAGTGGCTACTCCAACTTCAGTTGCTACTAGTATGGCTGTTGCAACAGCAGTTGTAGAGCAGATACCGACCCCAGCGCCCGTGGCTGTGTCAGAACCAAAAGTACAAACCCCAGAGCCAGTTTCGCAATCTTCTACTATAAAAGTCGAACCAACATCACCTCAAAACCTGGCAGCATCGCTTGGCTTGGCACAGCAAGTTCCTGCTGCAGCTGGAGCAAGTATTCTTAATCAGCCGACCGACTTCAAAATGTGTCGGTTGGATGAACCAGACTGCGAAGCCTGCCAGTAATATGGAAAACAGAGACTACACTCCACCAGAAGCAGTAGAGGTAAAGAGAAAAGCAGTTGCATTTCAAACAGCCCAGGGCTCCATCTATAAAGTAGATGAAGTTGGTAGGACAACGAGATATAAGACTGTAGAAGGTAAGGAGTATAAACCATCTGGCGTTACAGTTTACTTAAATGATAAGTTTCATCCGTTTGTCAGTTCTCTAACCTACAATCATGATGATGCGAAAGTAAATCTGTTGGAGCTGAGAGATGGCGCGTTAACTAGAATAAAAGATATTGATGAAGTTCAAGATAAGAATGCAGTTAAATTGGCTTTCATTGATATTGAAAACCCATCAAAGTTTATTCAGCTAAGGAATAGCTCTGGGGAATTACAACCAGCAATCTTTGATGTATCATTCGAACCAGAACTAGGACTTCACCCGTTTGAAATCGCTTATGATGATCAGAATAAGAAAACTTACCATTATGGGAATCAAATAACAGACATTAAACATTCAGAATAAAATGCCCATTCAAAAAACCCACCAACGAATCAATATCAACGACCGCCGCATCATCAACGGTAAAGACGCCGACGTAATTCAGCTTTATCCGATGAAGCATACTTTTGCGTGGGACGCTTACAACGCCGGCAACGCCAACCATTGGCTACCAACCGAAATTGGTATGCAGTTAGACATCGAACAGTGGAAGAACCCGGGGGTCATCACCGAAGACGAGCGTCGTGCCTTCGAAACCGTACTTGGTTTCTTTACCACGGCGGATTCCATCGCCGCTAACAATATTGTAATTGCCATGTATAAGCACATCACGTCGCCGGAGTGCCGCATGTATTTACTCCGCCAAGCGTACGAAGAAGCCATTCACACTCATGCTTATCAATACATTGTAGAGAGCCTTGGTTTAGATGAAGGAAAAATCTTCAATATGTACCGCGAGGTTGAAACTATTTATAATAAAGCATCTTTTATTTTAACTTTTAATGAAGGTATCTTCGATCCAAGTTTCAAGACTGGTACGTTTGAAGCCGATCAGAAATTTTTAGAGAACATCGTAGTCTTTTCTTTAATCATGGAAGGCATCTTCTTTTACAGTGCTTTTGCTGTCATGTTTGGTTTTCAGCGGCAAAAGAAGATGGTGGGTAGTGCCGAGCAGATCCAGTACATCATGCGCGACGAATCACAGCACCTTAATTTTGGCATTAACTTAATTAACACCATTAAGCAGGAACAGCCAGAGTTGTGGACGCCGGAGTTTCAGCAGCGGGTCGTTGATTTGGTGAAGGAAGCTGCAGTTTTGGAATATACGTTCGCGCAGACCGTATTCCCGAAAGGCATCTTTGGCATGAACGCCGAAGGCTTCAAGCAGTACATTGAACACATTGCCGACCGCCGGCTGGGCAGCATTGGCTTGGCTTCTCAATTCAATGTCGCTAATCCGTTCCCGTGGATGAGCGAAGCTGTCGACCTCAACAAAGAAAAGAACTTCTTCGAGACGCGCGTTATCGAATATCAAACCGGCGGCACGTTGGATTGGTAAATTATCTTAAAAAACAAGACCCTCGGGTCTTGTTTTTTATCTAATTTGGGGCTATAATCTAGTTATTCAAAAAAAACAGGGGGTCGTATGGAACTTTTGTCAAAAGCGATGGACTGGACGATTTTTGGAACTTTTTTCCTATTTTTTGCCGGCTTGATGCTGCTTCAAAATCCAATCGATGCAGTGAAATTCTTGCTTTATCGTCCAAAAGAATTTGCAGGTACTGCTGGCTTCTTTGCCAGCTTGGTCTGCTCCAAAGGCAGCCCATTCTGCTAACCAAAAAGGAACCCTCGGGTTCCTTTTAATTTTCTATAAACATCTTCTCCAAATCATCAGTCACGTTGATGTTGGTGGTTTTGATGAGTCGGATAAAATAGTGCTTGGCTAGTTCATTGAGCTCTTCTTCTATTTCGGGCGCTAGGATATACGGCGATATCCAAATGCTGTTTTGCCATTTCTCAAATCCTAGAGAAACAAGCTTGGCGCGAATTACGTTTCTAATTTGGCGTTGTTTTTCGGGAATATCGAATATTACTATTTTCCAAACCCCATCGCGCTCTTTTGCAATAGTATGTATTAAGATATTGGCATCTGCGCTTACTTCGTAGCGATCATTTTTTAAATTAACCACACCTTGGCTGGTGAGGCGAAACATCGTGTCGTAAATTTTTTTCTTGTTGGCGCGATTCTCAAATTTTTCGTAAAGCTGGTGAAGCATCTGAGGACCTACGTCGTTCAGATGGAGCAAAATATCTTGAGAGAATACTGCTAGTGGTCTGGGCATAATTATACGTCATCCTGACGGAAGTCAGGAACTAGTGAATATTTAGGAAATCCTGAATCAAGTTCAGGATGACAAAGAAACGTAAATTCATCATACATTTTAAGCTTTCAACTCGTCAAGTATAAAAAGTTTATCTAAATATGCTGTTAGCTAAGTAGAGAAATTTCTAGAATTGATTTTTTACCAGAAATATTGTGTATTGTTGTGGGGTTAAGGTAGGAAATATGTTATAATTATCTCAACTAGATTTTGGGTTAATCTCAGAAGAATAAAGTAGAAATAAACATACACACTTGAGCGAATCGATTTTAGACAATCAATTTCCACACCGAATTTCTCTGTCCCAAGCTGCAGAGATGAGCGGTTATCATCAAGATTACCTTGGCCAATTATGCCGACTGGGTAAGATTAAGGCTGCTAAAATTGGTCGGAATTGGTATACCACGAAGAGCGAACTGCAAACCTTAATTAAATTTACCGATAGCATTGAAGAAGAGTCGGGCCGTATTTCAGATATCGATCCAAGTGAAGAATCGTTGGGGTTGTTCGATCTCTCGGCTGTGGCAGAAGAAGTTGCAACGATGGAATCGGCTCCTTCAGTAGATGGCGTGAGACCACAAATAGAAACAGAAGCAAAAATTAGTGCAATTGTAGAGTCCGAATTGCAATCTTCAATCGAAATGAAACGCTCGACCGAGTCCGAAACTGTTGGCGGGCAAGCACGGAATGTGCTGGTTGCTAAACCTGTGATTGCCGATAATTATGTGATTAGCGAAGTAGAAGGCATTCCTATTAAGCTTCGAGGCGACAACCATCAGCGTCAGCATCATACAATTCAAACCTTAATTACCCGAATGAAACTCGATACCTTGCGAACCGAAGTGTTGCAATTATCGGATTTTATGCACGGCGTGTCGGCAGAATTAAATACTGTTAAACAAGTTTTAGCTAAACACGAAGAGATTCTAAAGCACCGCAAAGATTTAGCTACAAGTTATGCGCCAAGTATTAACGTGGCGCCAGTGACCAGAAACGAGCCCTTAATTCTTCAAATAGAAGACCAATCGAGTCCAATAATGCAGGTGCGTCAATATTTATGGTTGGCACCGGCGTTAGCTATTACCCTAGTGGTGGCCTCGGTAGGAGTAGTATTGGCTATGGCGTTACCTAACACTAACCCTCAAGTTAGTACGATTTATTATGCGCCACCAATTATAAATAACGAAGGTGTAGTAGCAGGCCAAACTAGCACAGAAACAGGTTTAGATAGCCAACCATTTATTAACCAGCCCTAAATGAGTTTATTGATTTGGAAAATTTTGGCGGTAATAACAGTCGCTTTTGCTGGTTTAGGTTCAGGCGTAGTGATTGGTGAAGAGTTATTAGCATCCCCAAATTTTGAGCCTAAACTAGTATTAAATCAACCCAAGTCCGAGTTAGTAGTTACTTCCGTAGCGCAGGATACTGTGGTTTCTATTGCAACTAACTCTGCCTGCGAAGCTGGTCGTAATGTGTTTCATCGATTAGATTTATTGCTTTGGCAAAACTGTGACTTCGATTTAAAGTTAACCGAAATCTCTCCTCCGAAAGTGATAGTGGTAGCGCCAGCACCACCGCCAAAAATTACGGTTGTCAAACCTGCAGCTATTGTGTTTACCTCGCCGATAGAATTTCAGCGGGCGGCTGCGATGCAGTTAGTGCAAGCATTTGCGATGCCGGTCTGGAGTCTAAAAAATTTAGCAAAAAATCCAGCGCAACCACAATTGCATCGACTGGTTGAAGTAATTGTCCCGCAACTCAACCCAGATAACAGCCAGCAATTTATTGTGATGTTGTGTTGAAGCAAGTACAGTGCTTTATTTGGTGGTGCTTTCCTCACTGCGAAGTAGTAGATTTAGGGACCCATCAACAGTAGTTCAATAATTAATTAATAATTTAATGCCAGAAGAAATACGTACTGGTCGCGTCGAACGCGACATCATGAATTCCGGAATGCAACCTCGCATGAGTAGCCCAATGGGTGGTCGCAGCAATCTACCTTGGATTATCTTGGCAGCAGTGATTCTGTTATTAATCGTAGGCGCGATATTATTCCGCGACCGGTTGTTTACCAGCAGTCCAAATAACCAAGCTGTAGTTGCTGAAGAAAAACTCTCTGGGTATCAAGCGGTGTTCTTAACTAATGGTCAAGTTTACTTTGGTAAACTATCGGATATGAATGCTAATTATGCGACTTTAATAGATATTTATTATCTACAAGTAACCCAGCCGCCATTGCAGGGTAGCGCAGAAGAAGGCCAAACTATAGAACAGCAACCTCAATTATCTTTGGTTAAATTAGGCCAAGAGTTGCATGGACCAGACGATTTAATGAAGATTAATCGTGACCACATTTTGTTCTATGAAGATATTAAAGAAAGCGGTCGGGTAATGGAGGCGATTCGTGAATATCAAGCTAACCCGAATGGCGCAGCCCAGCAGCAACAGCAACAGCAGCCCCAGCAACCCCAGCCTCAGCCCCAGCAACAGATTCCATCACAACAAGGACAGTAACCACGATCGGTTAAATAATAAAACCTCTCTCGACCTGAGAGAGGTTTTATTGTGGTGAAGTAATTTGGTCTAATGTTGTGGCCCAGTTATTTTGAAAGGTCGGTAACTAATTTATCGAAAGCGGTGGGAGTTTTAATTGCCATCTCTGACAATATTTTGCGATTTACAGTAATACCTTCTTTCTTTAGAATAGCTGCGAAGCGACTCCAAGTGGTGCCATTTTCACGCAGTGCTGCACCGAGCCGGATGAGCCATAGAGCGCGTTGGTCGCGCTTCTTGTTGCGGCGATCGCGGTACGCGTAACTACCAGCCTTAAGCAGAGCTTCACGAGCTTGCCTTAGGTTTGTAGAACGACGATTATCGAAGCCTTTGGCCTTTTTTAAGATATTCTTACGGCGCTTAGTATGACTAACGCCACGTTTGATTCTGGTCATGGGTAGATTAAATAGTTATTATTATCCGTCTTAATTAAAGACAGGAAATAGAATAAAAGATTATTTATGAACAATTAAAGTTTTGATACGTGTATTAGAATCGCTTAGCAATGTGTCGCGACGTTTATTCTTCTTCACTTTACCGGTTTCACGGGTATTAAAGTGGTCTTGACCGCTAGTGCGATGCATAATTTTTCCAGTCTTGGTTTTTCGGAACCGCTTGGCGGTACCTTGGTGAGTCTTTAATTTAGGCATATCTTTGTTGTTATCCTGGCAAAATCACACATGGTGGCGTAGAGCTTCAGGATTCATAATTATTATTAATAGATCCCTGCTTTCGCGGGGGTAGCACTTTATAAGAGTGTTACTTGGTTGGGGCAATTGTCATGCTGATGGTATTCCCCGCCTTCTTTGCTGGTACTTCAATCCGATAGGGGGCGGTTAAAGCAGCTTTGAAAGTTTCGATTTGACCATGAGCGACGTCGAGGAAAGCTTGTTCGCGGCCACGCATGCGCAGCTCGAGCTTAACCCAATCACCGTCTTGCAAAAATTCATCGGCGTGTTTGGCCTTGGTTGCAATATCGTGCGCGGCAATTTTGGCAGACAGACGAACTGTCTTCACTTCTACTTTTTTGACACGCTTCTTTTGCTGTTGTTCAAGCTTCTTTTGCTGGTATTTGAATTTATCAAAACTAATTAGCTTAACAACTGGCGGTTGTGCATTAGGCGAAACTTCGACTAAGTCTAAACCATGCTCCTCTGCTAAAGCCATAGCTTGTGTAAGAGAGAAGATGCCAAGTTGTTCGCCAGCATCGTTGAGAAGCCGGATTTCTGGGGCAGTAATCTGCCGGTTGATACGAGTTTTTTGCAAGATAATTATTTAACTTAACTAGGTACAATTGTAGCTTTTTTAGGTAATTTTGTCAAAACCAATCATCTTGGAGTCAACATTAATCTCATGAGCGTCTAAACTAAGATTATGAACAATTCCCATAGCATTTCTTTCATAATTATGTGATAAAATATAGACAACCTATTAGTGTTCAAGTAAGGTGAATAGTTATTTCAATCGCGCTTGACACAAAAGTCATGAGAGAACCAAACAAAAATAAACTCGAACAATATCGCAAAAGAACCGTTAGTGTTTTGGCGCATAGTGAAAATAGCCATAAGGATTTAATGCGCACGCTGAAAGATGTTGATGCGCAAACAGCAGCGAGTCTGGTGACTATTCTGTCGCAATGGCGGCCAGAAGTGTATTTGGGTTTACCAGAAGCTTTGCGTTTAGAAGTTATGGACTTAATCAGCCTCCATGTTCTTAAAAACCTAATCGATAGACTGGGGGATATGGATTTGGTCTGGGTAATGACTCATAGCACGGGCCCAATTCGTACAAAATTGTTGCGCTTGGTAAACCAGTCGCGAATTGAAGACTTAGAGCATTTGTTAATCGATGACTTAAAGAATCAACTAAAACTGCATGCCAATTATCCTCGCCGCTCTATTGGTCGGATTATGCAACCCACAGCTCCTGTTATCACTCTTGGTCAAACTGTACACGAGGCAGGTAAACAAGCTTCAAATTATGAACAGCAAATTGGCACAATTCATAATTTGTATGTGGTTAGCAGTACTGGTAATTATTTGGGAAATGTTTCGTTGATCGATTTACTTACTGCGTCTGGGCAACAACCAATTGATAATTTGATTCAGAAAAATTTACCAACATTTAGTCCGCATGCGACTCAAAACTATGTTGCGCATATTTTCCAAGAATACGATTTGCTGGATGCGCCAGTGTTGCAAGGGAAAAAAGTAGTAGGCATGGTGTTAGTAGAAGATATTTTGGACGTCCTGCAACAACAGTACTTGCAAGGACTTCAGCAATTAGGTGGTCGTGGAGTGAGTGATGAAACCACTGATACCCCTCCTATGTTAGCGGCTAAACGTCGTTTGCCATGGATGGTGGGGAATATCTTTCTAGACTTAATTGCAGTTTCGGTAATTATGCCGTTTGAGGAAACTATTGGCCAGGTAACGGCTTTGGCAGTGTTGATGCCGATTGTTTCTGATATGGGCGGTAATGTTGGAGTTCAGGCGCTCACGGTGAGCGCTCGTTCTTTAATGGACTCCTCGAAAGTGGATTGGAAAATTTTGTTTTCCGAATTGCGTCGCGAGCTAACGATTGGTGTGGTGAACGGTGTGGTGTTAGGTATTGTAATTGGGCTGGTTGGTTTTTTGGGCTGGGGGAATCCTTGGCTGGGATTGGTTGCAGCTGTGGCTCTAAGTGTAAATACGGTCGTAGCATCGGTTGCAGGCGGAGTGTTACCAATTATTTTAAAAAAGTATCGTCAAGACCCAGCCTTAATGAGCGGTGCCGTGCTAACCACCATCACCGACTTTACAGGCTTTTTGTTATTTTTGGGCTTGGCCACTTTG
>DAOLDG010000022.1:0-8897 GCA_035327465.1 Candidatus Doudnaibacteriota bacterium | reverse complement strand
GGGCAACGAAGCCCCGCTAAGCGGGGCGAGGCGGAATTCCCCGTAGCGCTACCAACAAAAGATCGTCACGGAAGTGGCGATTTTTTGTTCATGATGATTATAAGGGTATCGAGGCCCTCAAAAGCATGAGTATGGGTAAATACTAGCTATCTACAATTTCCCGAATCTATGACATAATATATCCATCGACATAGTATATCCACGGAGGAACAATGGTTACCACAAATCACCAATTAAGTTATGGCAACATTTTTGCCATCGGCATTTTTCATCTCGGTGCTATTCTGGCTTTATTCCATTATGAAAGCCGTTGGCTATGGTTAGCACCAATAATTTGGATGATTAGTCATGGTATTGGCTTAGCAGTTGGTTTTCACCGACTCTTAACTCACCGTGGATTTAAAACTCCTAAGTGGGTAGAATACGTTATCACTCTATGCGGTGCTCTGGCTCTGCAAGGTGGTCATATTAAATGGGTGGCAATCCACCGAGAACATCATCGGTTTACGGAACAGATTGAGGATCCACACTCTCCGCGAAATGGATTTTTCCATTCGCATATCGGTTGGATGCTTTACCCTAACCCAGAGTTTGCTACACCAAAATTTTTAAAACAATACGCTAAAGATTTAACAAACGACCGCTTTCATGTTTTTTTAAATCGTTGGTGGTGGTTGCCGAGTATGGTCTTGGCTAGTGGCTTGTTCTACTTTGGAGGATTACCTGCAGTACTCTGGGGTATCTTTATACCAGTTGCGGTGGGTCTTCAATTCACCTGGTTAGTTAACTCGGCTTGCCATCTCTGGGGTTCTCGAATGTTTGAAACAAACGATGATTCCAAAAATAATTGGTTAGTTGCTTGGGTTACATGGGGGGAAGGATGGCATAACAACCATCATAATCAACCAACCAGAGCGAGGCATGGTATCAAATGGTATCAATTCGATTTTGGTTGGTATTTTATCCTAATCCTTTCCTTCCTTCGTCTTGCGAAAGAAATAAAGACTTAAATACATTATCCGCGCGCGCCCAACGCGGATTTTTTATTTTAGAATGTTAAACCCGCATTTCTTAAGAAACGCGGGTTTTGGCTTTGTGGCCAAGTTCGGATGGACACCAGAAGCGATTCCCCAAGTTTTGCTCGCACACCTCACAAGCAATAAACTTGCGATTACAATCGTTCACCAAACAATTGGTATAACGCTCGCTAGATTGTTGGCAGAACAAACACTTTCCAATCACTTGATGTTTAGGATCATCGGTAAAAAATCCAATCGCAATGCGATTATCAAATACATACAACTTTCCTAAAAAATCTTCGTTCGGAAACTGTCTCATATAAGACACAATCCCGCCGTCTAGCTGATACACATCTGTAAATCCTTGAGACAATAAGTACCCAGAAGCTTTTTCACACCGCACACCTCCAGTACAAACTGTAACAATGGTTTTATTTTGCAAATGACTAATCGAATCTACAAATTCTGGAAGCTGTCTAAAATTATCCATGGCTGGCAAAATCGAACCAGCAAAGTGACCAACTAAATGCTCGTAAGCATTACGCATGTCGATAATGTAAAATTCGCGTTTTTCTGTAATCCACCGATGAAGTTCTTCTGGCTTCAGACGCTTTCCCGTAAGCTCATTCGGATTAATATCACAAGTAGAATCTAAACCCAAAGCAACAATTTCTTTACGCACTTTTACAGAGGTACGAGGGAAGGCGTTTCCTGTGCCAGGATCGCGCTTAATATGCGTACCAATAAACCGCGCGTCGGCAAACAGCTCGGCTAAGTAAATCTCGATCGCAGAAGTTGTCCCCTCGAGTGTGGCGTTGATCCCCTCTTCAGAGATAATTGTACGACCCTTTATATCCAATCGCTGCTGCAATTCCTTCTGCTGCAACATTAACTGTGCGGGGTTATCGATTCGGACGTATTTATAAAATAAAATTATTTCGTAAGTATCCATAATTGCTAGCCCAGTTTACCAGATATTACGATTTTGAGCAATAAAAAAGCCGCGCAAAGCGGCTAGAATTGTGGTTTAAGCACGCGACATAATGCTTGTCGAGTTGTTTCTTGCCAACGAGGCTGGCTAGCCAGTGGAATTAACAAGAATAGTTTTACATCGGCTAGCTGTTGAAGCTCATTCTGAAATCCATGCTCTTGGCGTAGAAAATGCAACACCTCCGATAACTGCACTTCGGGCTGTTTTGTATGCCACAGATGAAAATGTATATTCCCTGCCCAAGGCGCCTTATAGCCACAAACCGAGGCAATAGCGCGAAGCAAAAGACGAGACTTTGCCTCATAATCAATCGGATAAGATATTATCTGTCTCTGCATCGATTCTATCAACGGGCCAGAAGCACCAACTACCAAATGTACTCGGCCGCCAGTTGCGTTACGCCAAACATCTTGAATGGCAACAATTCCTGTAAGTTTATTTTCTAGTAAACGATGTTTATTCGTATTTAAATATCCCTGAACAATATGATGAAGAATTTGCTTGGGTTGTAAATCAACAGCTTGCTTAGCTAACCAGTGAAAATTATCATGCACATACATGGCCACAGCCAAGCCTTGCTCCTTCAAAGTAGTCTTGGGATTGCGAGCTTTCTTCATATTTTCCTCCAATCAAGTTATTTTGCCTTACTCTAACACATCCAGATGTTACCGCCAATCCTCGGGTCGCTCAAGTTGCCAGTCTTGCATCGCACTGTGTAAATTAAACCGATATTGATAATTTGCAGCTTGCAAAGCCGCCGCCGCAATATTATTAGAACGTCGCAATTTTTTAATTCGTTCTGGATTAATCCCAGACTTAATACCGATTAACCTCCAAGCACCAGCCCAAACCACTGCCAAACCTAATAATAACCCATAAGGTAGATTAATCGTGCGGTTAGCTTTACCAAGAAAGCTATTAATCGCAGTAACGTACTGGCTTACCGTTGGCGCTGGCGACATTGTGAAATTAAATAGCGTCAGCGGATGAGCTCGCTCTTGCTGCTTGCGCCACATATACAACATAGCTGCCGAGAGTTCCTTCACATAACCGCCAGCCTTAGCTGTATGTTCATTTCCTGTAAACACAAAATAGCCTCGCTTAAGCGCCCGAAGCATTCGTGTTACATTACCATTCTCGCCTGCTCCAAAAATCACTCCTGGCCGAACGATTAATAGTTGTCTGTAGTTATCCTCGGCTTGCCAAGCGCTATGAATCTGCTCTGCTTTCAATTTTGAAATCCCATATGGAGTGTTTGGTTTTGGTTCGGTGGATTCGGTTTTTAGCACAGCAACCGACCCCTCTTCTGCACCATAAACAGCGATACTGCTAGTGAAAATAATTTGATTACAACCCACCTCTGTCGCCCAGCGACAAATATTTTGGGCACCTGGTAAATTAGTCTCGTAATATTCTTGTTCCATATGACCAGGTTCGCGATGTACTGCCGCCAGATTAACTATTAACTCGGGCTTCATAGTTAAATAGCTAAAATCTTCCCAGCGCCGCACATCAAAAGTCACAGTAGCAACTCGACCAGACTCACGAAACTGACGCAGTAGTCGAGGCCATTGCTCTTCTTGAAAATGAATATCTGCCAACAACACTTCTGAAGCATCACCCGAAGCCAACAGCTCCGCTGCAAAATAAGACCCTATAAAACCGCCGCCGCCAAACAAAATGACCTGTTTTGCCATAATTCTTCTATCAATAATCACTAAAAAACATCAATTAACCTAGCAATTATAGCATAATCTAGGTCTATCTGTAATATGGCTCGGCCGCCTAAAAAGTGTTATAATTGCTATAATTCTATGAAAAAAACAGAGCTAATTTTTAATTTACTCTCGATTCCAGTCGATGCCTTGGCGCTCTTTGGAGCTGGTATTATCGCCTATCAGCTCCGCTATGAATCCGACAACTTCGTTGGTCCGATTTTATTCCAAATGGCCATGCCAGACTTTCTCCTGATTTTAATAAAAGTCATTCCTGCCATCTTGCTGGTTTTCGCATTTATGGGTTTGTACTCCCTGCGGGGCACACGACGATTTATCTATGAATTCAATCGCGTAATTATTGGGCTCACCTTAGCAGCTTTTCTTACTATTGTACTGTTCTTTTTTAATCAGGAAATTTTTCCATCAAGATTTATTATTTTAGCAGTTTGGTTAATGAGTATTATTTTGGTATTGTTAGGTCGTTTAATCTTGAAGCAATTTCAGCAAGCGATGTTTGCCAAAGGTTATGGCTTACACAAACTTGCGCTTATTAATGGTTCTGGTAAAGAAGCCGAGGTTATTAAAACCATTTTACGCAACCAACGCTATGGCTACGAAATAGTTTCGGAATTACATAACAACCCAAACTTATTACAAAACTTAGAAACCGCGTTTAACCAACAACCTTTTGATGAAATTGTCCAAACCAATCACAATACATCGGCCCAAGACAATCTCACTTTA
This sequence comes from Candidatus Doudnaibacteriota bacterium, assembly GCA_035327465.1. Lineage (GTDB taxonomy): Bacteria > Patescibacteriota > Doudnabacteria > UBA920 > UBA920 > UBA920. The sequence goes on along the minus strand of DAOLDG010000022.1, from coordinate 4,425 downwards.
GTTGCCTTTGCCCGCCAACGCGGTTTACAATTTTCATTTGTACCAAATCTGTTTGAAGTGCAACGCAACATTATAGAACTGAATAACCTGCAAGGCATTCCGATTATCGGACTAAAAAATACTCCGCTCGATGGCTGGGGCAAACTCATTAAGCGCATCAGCGACATTATTCTAAGCGCTATCTGCCTTATCTTAATCGCTCCGCTCTATGTCCTCCTCGCCATTGCTATCAAACTAGACAGTTCGGGGCCGATTATTTACAGCTCAATCCGCTGCGGCCAAAATGGCCACCCGTTCCGGTTCTATAAATTAAGAAGTATGTATGCCCACTTAAGCGTCGGCGATAATTACGGCGCCGAAGAAGCCAAAGCGCTATTAGAAGAATTAATCGCTAATGTCGAACAGAAGCGAGATGGGCCGTTATACAAAATCAAAGACGATCCGCGGGTTACCAAAATCGGCCGTTTCTTGCGGCGCACCAAGCTAGACGAAATCCCCCAATTCTGGAATGTCTTCAAAGGCGATATGAGCATGGTGGGGCCACGGCCGCATCTGCCCGACCAAGTCGAGCAATACCAGAGCAGTAATGGCCGCGTGCTCACCATTAAACCTGGCATATTCGGCTTCACCCAAATTGCGCAATCGGCCTGGCCAACACTACCCTTTGAGGAAGAAATCCGGCTCGATACATATTATATTGAAAATTGGAACTTACTTTTAGATATGCAAATCCTCTGGAAAAGCTTTCTCATTCTGTTTTGGGAAAAGAAGCCTAGCGATAACTACTAAACAAAAACACCCCTCATAAAGAGGGGTGTTTTTTGGTTGAGATATATTCTTATGCCCGAGGGCGTTGAGAATATTAAACGAAGATGAACTTCAAGATATCTCGGCCACGGCGGATAGCCACAGCACCAGCAGTCATAAGACCAGCAAAAGCTACAGCAGAAGCGCCAGCTACACCGGCTACACCGGTCTTAGGAGCTTCGTATACAATGGTTCCAGGAATATTGATAACAACAGTGTTGCCATAAGTATTCTTGATTTGGAAAGACAAAGTTGGAGCTAATGATGTCTTAATGCGAACAGTGAACTGTTTAGTTACTGTTTCACCTGGTTTGATTGTCATCGCAGGATATGTAAGAACATTGCCGTTGATTTGACCACCAGTTGCAGAAACGATGTCGGCTAAAGGTAATACCTGTGATAAATCATCAGTGATTACATAGTTTACAGCGTCTGCAGTACCAGTGTTAGTAGTTGTCAATGTAAAGGTAATTGTGTCGCCACGAGTTGCATTTACAGTGGTTGCATCTACTTTCTTAGTATCATTGTAGGCTTTCTTAGAAAGAACAATGTTTGGAGTGCCAGGCTTAGGAGTCACGATTACCCGAACACAAGCCTGAGCCTGTGCCGAAGCCACATTATCACCACTAACAGTAGCAATATTACAGATTGTGGTTGGGCCAGTTGCTAGAACCTTAACCGCAAATTCTACAGTACGCGTAGCACCTGCTTCTAATCGGCCAAAATTCACACTGAAGGTTGGGATATGGTAACTTGGGGTTCCGTCGGTTACGACCGAATCATCAAATTGCAAACCAGTTGGAATTGGATCGGTTACCCGCACATTGTTAATAGCTGCGTCGCCAGTATTGGTTACTGTGATTCGAAATGCAGCACGTTCACCAGTACGAGCATCTACTTGATTAGCGTAGCTAGTATTAGTGCTAATATTCTTTACTTGCTTTGTGATAACCAATTTTCCATGACCAGGAACTACTGTTTTTACAATAACCGAAGCAGTTGCAGAAACCTGCCCTGCATTACTCGCTACTGCAGTTGCAGTGTTAACTAGTGTGCCAGAAGAGGCTGTAACTTTACCATTGTAGGTAATAGTAGATTCTGCGCCTGGAGCCAGGTTGCCTAAGTTAATAGTTCCTGGAATTACTCCTTGGTGCAGACCTGCACTCGCGCCAGTGACTACCGTAGAACCAGCTTCCACTTGAACGCCGGTGGCGCCTAAGTCGGTCATGGTTACTGTATTAGCGGTCACAGCGCTAGTATTTTTTACTTTAATTTGATATTGAACACGCTCGTTGGTATCAGTGGTCACAGAATTTGCAAAGGTAGTGTTCTTATCTAATGAACGCACCTGTTTCGTAATCGAAAGGCTTGCATTCTGTGGTTGGTCTTGCACCACTTTAAAACGATAAGTAAGGAAGATGCTGTATTCGAAACAAGCATCCAAATCACCAAGGGTGTAGGTAGAGTTACCTAAGTTTAGATTTTGCTGATCGAGCACCAAGTTACCTTGATAGTCGTACATAAAACCACTATTTGGTACAACTTCTAACTTTGCGCCAGCAGGAGTGTGAATGTTAAAACTTTCGGTAACTACATTAGTGTTGTCACCAGCCATCCGGACAGAAATGCGGTGAGTAGAACCCGCGTTTGTATCTGTGCTAGTGGTAATTTTCACATTCTTAGCCATAGTCTGGCTCGATGGAAGATTGTTAGCAGCGCCATTATGAACATAAATAAGCGCTACACCTTCTTGACCAACATTCAACTGAAGACCATTCTGCCAGTCTGCTTCATTTTGAGAAAAAACAGGACTGCCAGTTGGGTTGTAAACAGCCGCGTCAATGGCACGAAAGTCGTGACACAACGGGGTGTTTTGGTCGTCGTAGGTAATCGGGTAAGGGTTCAAGGTTGGGGTAGTTGGCGGGTTCACACAGTTTTCTGCAGAAGTGTGCACAGCAGTGGCTTGAGGAATCAAGGCCAAAACTAAGCTCACAGCCAAAACCGCAATCAAAGTACCAGCAAAACCGATACGACTTGGACGACGGAACGACAATAGATTTGTCATTGTATTAATTACTCTCGTGATTGACGAACAGATTTCGCTGTTATTACGATCCCTAATTTCGACAATCAGTTAATGTTTAGTAAGATTTACCTCCAACCTTCTGGTTAGCAATAAATCTCACAAGTATACTTTATTTTTGGCTTTTTGTCAAGATTTTCGTTTTTATATTCAGAAATACCTCATATTTAAGAGGTAAAATAAAAACGTCGTATCACAGACGCTTTTGATAGAACCATTTTAACCCAGTTATTCAATTTTGTCACTTTCAGCTCTAGTCCTTTACTGAACAGAAATAATCAAGCCTAGGGCAATCAAGCATATAGCGATTAAAATCGCGTGGCCGAAATCATCACAGAAAATTGTGCTTTAATCTACAGCGGATTATTGCATAATATTCAAACCACCCTTTTTATCAAACCTCTAATGAATCCTCGATCCTTTTATGGGTTATTGAGTATATATCACACCACGGAATTCATTATTGACAATCAATGGCACGCCGTGAAAAGCTTTCACTTGTAGTGCGATCCTTTGAATATTGCAAACGTGTTTGCGGCCAGATTCGCAATGCGCACATAGTCGTCGCAGCTTGGCGATGATTTCAGTTTTTGTTAATTCTAAATCTGACATAGTAACTCCTATGATATTAAATATCTTTTGTAAATTATGATTGAAATTAAATTCTATATGCGAAGTAAATTTGAGCCAGATCCGAGAAGTCAGTAAGGAGCGGAGCGTCGCGTACTGAAACGTACGCAGAGCGAGCACCGGAGCTGACGACAAAGGAGGTGGCCAAATTTACGAACATTACTCTAGGTTGCGGATAACACCTACTACTTTCCCTTGTATCATCCACTCTTCCTTTGGATAGATGTTTTGATAGTCTGGATTTTCGGCTTTTAAGTACGCTCGGTTCTTAATTTGCACAAATCTTTTAACCGTAGCCTCATCGTGCAGGAGCGCAACTACAATATCATTATTCTTTGCTTCCCTAGTCGGACGAACAATTACCAAATCCCCTTCATGAATGCCAGCATTAATCATGCTATCTCCCCTTACTCGCAACAAGAACACATCGCGCCGACCCTTAATTAAAGTTTGTGGTAGATTTACCCAGTCTTCCACATACTCTTCGGCCAAATGCGGGCTTCCTGCTTGAATGGAACCTAAGATTGGAACTCGAACCAAACCGCTCTGTAAACTATCTGATAAACTATTTAACACTTTAATCCCTCGAGCTTTCCCTGTTGTTTCGATATAGCCGCCTTCTTCTAAGCCATCTAAAAGCTTTGCGACCGCGTTTTTGGATTTTACACCAAGATGTTTTGCCATTTCGGAAATTGAAGGCGGTAAACTTTGTTCTCTAATTTGCTTTACTATAAACCGCAATAATTCTTTTTGCCTATCGGTAATACTCATTTGTTAAATCTCCTTCTATCCCCATAGTATACAATCGTTCACCCTATGTCAAACCTAATAAAAACGCGTTATTTTCACATAACGCGCAACTTACCCACAATCTAGTTATCCCCTAACAAATAGATACTTAAGTA
>DAOLDG010000021.1:0-9011 GCA_035327465.1 Candidatus Doudnaibacteriota bacterium | reverse complement strand
GCAATCGCCGGACTTTGGAAAAAGACCCGATGCGAACCTTGGGAATCCACAACTCTACATTGGCCAGTTCCACTATACCATTGTAGTTTTAGGCGCAAAACATTGGTACCAAAGTTGGGGTTTGTTACTGAACCCAAAATGCCTGCACGATCACCGTACTCCCATATATGTCCGGTACCATCCTGACCATTATCATGAGTAGCCTGACCCAGATTATGGGTTAACTCATGAAGATACGCAATAAACATCACTCTATCGCGCACTTCACTAGTCATAGTTTCATTTGGCACTATCGCAATTATTCGCCTAACTCCTGATGTTTCACCAAATAACCCTACAGTAGCAGAGATTGGGAATTCACATCCAGGTATCTCTCTAAAAAGATACACTACAGTCTGATAATTAGAAACGGATATCCCTTGCTGTTGGGCCTGGCCATCGGCCATAGGTAACCAATTAGGTAACATATTATCCCAGCAATTATCCGACGAAGTGTTGAGTGGAATCCAGTTAGCCACATCTCCATTTTGAGGATTGATGTGCCCAACAATATCGGCTTTGCGGAAAGAATAATCGCGCACCCAATTGCGCACGCTTCTTTGGTCGGTAAAAAACCAGCCTCTGGCTACATCTGGCTCGAATGGAGTCAACGGGTTTCCCGCAAATGTGATAGGTAGCACCACAAGCTTGCGCGGACCAACCGTTGGCGGCGGCAAGTTGATCAAATCTTGCCAAAGGTGGTTCACTGTATCTGGCTCCGAGATTATTCTCTTCACAGATTCTACATAAAAATCCTGAAAGTAATCCACTTGTTTAGGATTACCAGATTTATCCTGTGACAACCTTTGATGGTAATTATCTACATAACCACTAACTTCTATGGTTTTGTGAAGATAATCGGCAAACTCTACCCTGCCATGCAAGAATGTCTGTACGACTTGGCCTCGAACTTCGTATTCCAAAAAATAACGATGCTCAACCGGCGTAGTTTTGGTTGCTTCTAAAACCCACATCCCAACTGTGCCGTTTAAAGTAGTTACCTGTTTACCAGGCCTTCCTTTTGACGGCATAGCCGAAACATCCAAGCTTTGCGGTATTGCCAATACAATCAACAACAAAGCACTAAAAAACAATATAACCTTCTGCATAATTTATCCTCCTGCAATTTGTCAAAGTCTGGCGCAATTCCCAAATAGAATCGCGAACTACCCCTAAGGTAGCAAAAAAAACAGATTTAGTCTAACTAAATCTGTTTAATATATAACATATTTGTTATTTAGTCAAAGGCTGTGACCAAGTTTCTTTATAAACAATTATAAAGAAGTCTAAACCTATTGGTAAAAAATTTAAAGGTCAGTCACAGTTGCACGTACTACCGAACTACCAGAAACATCACTTGGGTTGATATTAACCTGCAACAATTGGAAGCCTTTTTTACCAAGCACCATTTTATAATTTGCTTCGTTGATTTGGGTCATTATTTCCCAACCATTATTTCGTAAATAGTTGCTGTAAAGTGTATAATTCGCAGTCATGCTCTGGCTAGAGGTAAAAGTTCTGGTAGCTTGATCGCCTTGATTATCTACATTCAAAATTACATTCTCTTTAACTTCTGCACCGCTTTCTACTGGAAAGTTATCAGGGAATCCTTGAGGCAACATATTATCGGGAATCATGCGAGCAGTGACGGTTGCATTTTCGGTGGTATCTTCTTGCGGTGTAACTGTGCGGCTACTTGGTTTTGGTGTTACATCAGACAACCAAATTGCTACATAGAGCAAAGCGAGCAGTGCGGCCACCAGCACCACCAGCTTAAAAGCTTGATCAAAACTCACCGAGTGAGTATCGCCATTGTTAGGGGTATTGTTTACATTTGGCATTTTCGTTTTAATTTCTTCCGCATCCGCGGATTAGAGTACTTTAGATTATTATAGCATGAACTAAAAAAGAATTGCCTGTTGTTAGGCAATTCTTTTAAGAATGTTGCTTAGTTATTCGGTTTTTTCTGGTTCTGCTGATTCTGCTTCGGCAGGAGATGGTTCCGATTCGGATACTGGTTCTGTAGTTGTTTCCTCGAGAGAAACTTCGCTAGTTACTTCTTCGGTTGATGCAGTTGTTTCACCAGCTTCTGCTGATTCTGCTTCTTGGGAAGTTTCTTTAGTCACTTGTTCGGGATTGGCTTCACCTGCAGCAGGCAACTTTTTTGGAATTGTAAAAGCTTTGGTTTTCTCGGCTTTAAGAATTTCTTTTGTAACGAACAAATTATGAACAGTGGCAGAAAGTGGCACGTGCTGTTCATTCATCCAATAATTAAGTCGGTCTTGACTACGAATGTGTAATTCTTTTGTGTGTGGGTTATACGCTCCCAACATCTCTACAAACTGTTTTTGATTGGCAGCTGTTCTTTGGGCCAGTACCAGTTTATATTGCGGGGTGTTGCGCTTGCCGGCACGCTGTAATCTAATAGTTAACATTCTATAACTCGAAAAATAATAATAAAATAAGTTGCATTGATTTTTAGCCAGTGAGTTGACGGTCCCAAGAGCCATAAATCAATAAAAAAGACTTCCATAGTCTACCACTAGAAGTTTGTTTGGTCAAGGATATTAAGTTGAACCAACATGCTGTAATCCTAACCTTCCTTGTCATTTTTTGGCAGAGCGAAGAATCTCGAGCAGAGATCCTTCGGTCGCTTCACTCCCCTGGGGTACCAAACCGCGATTACACGAATGAATAGATCCCGGCTATCTCGTGCCGTTCGCTCTACTCACAGCTTGTAGATGCCGGGATACAAGAAATTAGACCCTGAATCAAATTCAGTTTCACAACCCGCAGGCGGGTTGTTATTTTGCGTAGGCTGTGGCCTGATCCATTTTAATTGAGAGCAGTTGCGAAACGCCGTCATCGCCCATAGTTACGCCATACAAAATGTTGGCTTGGGCCATGGTCTCGCGGTTGTGTGTAATTGTAATAAATTGAGTGGTGTCTGCCAGTTTACCTAAAATTTGGCCAAAGCGAATGGTATTAGCTTCATCTAAGGCAGCATCGACTTCATCGAGCACCACAAAAGGTGATGGGAAGCAGGTTAACAAACTGCAAAGCAAAGCAATCGAAGTTAACGAACGTTCGCCACCAGAAAGCGATTGAATAGAAGAAAGTTTTTTACCTGGCGGTGTCGCTTTAATATCTACCCCAGAAACCGCCAAAGAATCTTTTTCATACTTGGCAACAATTTTTTCTTCTGGGCGCAACTGCTCCCCAGCATCATCCGCTGCCTCTTTCTCGAGTTCTACCTCGGTTTCGGTTTTAGCGTCTGCCGCTTTTATCAAAGACAAATATGCGCGACCGCCATTAAACAAAATTCGGAAGTATTGTTCGAACTGCATATTAACTTTATGAAATGCGGTGTTAAACTTTGTCTTTATATGACCATCGAGCTCATCCATCACTTGACGCAAATCTTCCATGCTTTTGTGTAAATCTGTAATTTGATGCTCTAAATTCGTATAACGACTTTCGGTCTCGTGATACTCTTGGATAGTTAATTCGTCTACGCCCCCAACTAACGCCAACTGGTTTTTTAGTTTGGTGATTTTGCTTTCTAGCCCTTCGGTTTCTGGCTTAATTAAACTACCTTGAATTTTATCGAACATCTCGCTACCTAAACTAGCGATAATCTCGGTGACAATTCCATCCCGCAAAGTTTCCATCCGCGCTTTCTCGATTTGTAATTTGGTAGCTTGATCACGAATTCTGCTTAACTCATCTTGTTGACGACGAAACATTTTATCCTCTTCGGCAATCGCGGTTTTCCAAGAATTTTCCGCCGAATAAAATGCTTGGAGTTTTTCTTCTAAATCGACCAACTGCTTCGAAATTGTCGCTACCTGCTCTTGCACTTTCTTTTCTTCAATTACTAATTCGGCAACATAGGTATCGTTGCTACTAGCAGACACCTTTTTTAATTCCAAATCTATTTGTAATTGTTCGTTCTTTAAGCTGGCTAACTGGCCTTGTAAAAACTCTCTAGATAATTCGGCCTTGGATACAGTCATAGTTAACGCAGATTGTTCGGCTAAGAGCTTATCTTTCTGATTAGCTAGCTCGGATAATTGAAGCTGTAATTTGCGAGCGTAGTCGGGATGTTTGGCAGCAGTTGCAGCAGACTTCTTAAAATTTTGCCAAGCGTAAACAATCGCGCTGGTCGCATTACGAATCTGGTTAATATCTGCTGTCTCCTCGATAATTCGCTCGAACTGCACAAAAGTTTTATCTAAGGCCTGCATTTGTTCGTCGATTTCGACCCAATCACTACCTGCTGGATTACTAAGCGCGGCGTAAAGTTCGGTTAACTGCGCGTTAATAGCCGATAACGATGTCTCGGCTGCTGCAGCTTGCTTGCTGGCAGATTGCTGCTTCCGAGTCGCCTCCACTAATTGTGATTCGACTTCGATTATTTTTTGAGTCACTGCATGACTATCGACTTGAAGGGAAGAGCTATCGGTACTACCAGATTTTTGGCTCTGCATTTTCCCACGAATCAAACTAACTTGCTCGAGCAAAACATTTTTTTCGGACTGCTTAGCCTGCAACTGTTCTTGCACGCGCTTATACTCTGCCAAAGATTGTTCATTATCTTTTTCGTGTTGCTCGATCTTTTGCAAATGCGCATCCATCACCGCATTAACTTGTTGCTGTTGCTCACTTAACACAACCAACTCTTTATCTAATCTGGCGATACCAGTAGCATACTGCCACCATTGGCTTCCTAAATATTCTTTTTGATAAGCTTTCAAATCGATTTCGATTGCTTCGCGAGCTTCCATCCGCTTAGCTTGTCGGCGCAACGATTTCACGCGGGGTTCTAATTCCCGAAGCAAATCTTCGGCGCGCATCAAATTCTGCGCAGTCTGTTCCAAGCGCCGTAAAGTACGATCGCGCTTTAAATAATAAGTCTTTACCCCAGAAGCTTCATCGATTAAATTTTTTATCTCGGATGGGCCAGCTAAAATCATTTGATCAATTGTGCCCTGACCAATTACGGTATAGCGCGAAGTGCCGATATTGCTTTTTAATACTAAATCTATGATATCTAATAAGCGCACTTTGGTGCCATTAAGCAAGTATTCGCTCTCACCGCTACGTGTGATGCGGCGACCAATCGAAACCTCGGCCGCGTCCACAGGAATTTTGTGGTCACGATTATCGAACGTGGCTACCACTTCGGCCATGCCAGCACGGCCACGTTTGTCGGAACCGGCAAAAATCACGTCTTCACTTTTTTTGCCGCGCATAAGCTTAGCGCTTTGCTCACCTAAAACCCAACGCAAACAATCTGCTGCATTGGATTTTCCACTCCCATTCGGACCGACAATAGCCGTAATTCCAGGCCCAAACTCTAAAATTGTTTTTTTGGCAAAAGATTTAAAACCTTGTATTTCCAGTCGTTTGAGGTACATAACTTCGTTAATTATACCATATTAAAAGAACTCTCCCGCAGAAGAGTTCCTTTAATTTATTTTTGTTTGGTTACTCGGAGATTAATCTCTACTTAAGAATATCATGAACAACTTCTTGGTCAATGCAAGTTATCCCCATTGTTTCATTCAAATTAAGTACTTTCAAGTACAATGCATTCTCTCTACTATCCCAAGCGCTAGGCACCCAAATTGTGTAGAGCATTTTCTGCGGCCGCAATCTCGCCTTCTTGTTTCGATGGTCCTTGCCCGCGGCCAAGTTCTTTATCACCCATAAAACTAGCAACGATAAAGACCTTATTATGATCTGGGCCACTCTCCGATAACACCCCATAAGTTGGTGTAATGCCGTGCTTATCTTGAATCATCTCTTGAAGTTTACTTTTTGGATCCAGATAAGTTCCGCCAGTAATTATGGCTGGTAATTCTTTCAAAATTTCTTTCTCTATAAATAGCTTGCAAGCTTCGTATCCTAAATCTAGATACAAGGCACCGATTAAAGCTTCGATGGTATTGGCTAAAATCACCTGTCGCGCTCGCCCCATATCTTTGGCTTCCCCGCGTGACATTAATATGTACTGCTCCAAGCCGATACGTCGGCCAATCTGTGAAAGAATTTTATAATTTACCAGCGCGCTACGAAAATTGGTTAGCTCTCCTTCGGGGTGATCGTAATTTTTATATAAATGTTCCGTGGCAACCAATTCTAACACTGCATCTCCTAAAAACTCTAAGCGCTCGTTATGGGCATAATTAAACCCACGGTGCTCGTTTAAATACGAACGATGGGTAAAGGCCGAAGTGTATAACGTTAAATCATTCGGCTTGGAGCCGGTGATTTCGGCAACTTGTTTTGCTGTAATCATTTTATCCTTTTGTCTACCTAAAACATTTCTTCCGGGTAGACCTGTTCAAGAATCATGAATTGCGAATCACAACGTGATTCCCACTTCTCGATGCTTGATGAATTATTTTTTAAAAACGATTTGGGAGAGGGACAACAACACGGAAGGTGGAGTGGGTTCGCCTGGGCGAACACACGAAAATTTTCGTGTTGATTGCTATGAGATCGAAAATTCAAGAATTTATATTCTTCGGGGACCCCACAACACTTGGGCCGATCCAACATTTTCCTAGAAAATGTTGGGGAGGTTAAGTGTTGAGGGGAAAGGGACAACAACACGGAAGGTGGAGTGGGTTCGCCTGGGCGAACACACGCAACCTGCAGTGTTGATTGGCCCGTGGTGGGCATATCCCGATTCGAACGGGAGACCTCGTCTACGTCAAAGACGCGCTCTACCAGCTGAGCTATACGCCCCAGGAATCACTAATCAATTTACAGAACTTTCGACTTAATGACAAGAGCTTTTTTGTTTAGCTAATAAAAAAATATTAAATCACTAGTGATGTAAAGTAGTGGTAAAAACTCATGGCTCTATCTGGATTGCTGTTAAATAATACCTTTAGATGCATTATTGCGCATCATTTTTAAAGTGGTACCACTGCGATTTCATATCTATTATAACATCAGCGGTTCACAAATTTAAGGTTACATTTTTCTCATTTTGTCTACGATATGATGTAAATGAGACAATGGTTCTGGTTGTTTTGCTAAAAATGTTACTGGTTCTATACTCTTTGGCAATTTTACTAAATTATCAAACAATAAAGCCATCACCACATTAAACCAAATATTATTTAAGACCAACCAAATCACAAAAATCACGGCTGTTACCAAATTCACCAATATACGCCAAGAATCGAACACGGCTGGTGTAAACAACAGGTTTGGCGTGGCGGCTAGCATGTTTGGAATCTGCATAATAATAACACTGCCAGCTACCAGCGAAACTATAAATATAGCTGTGCTTAAAATAGTAATCACCGCCACTTGCCGAAATCGATTAATTAATAGTTCGACTGCCAAGCCAGCACTGCGCCAAAAATTCTGACGGTACCACATCATAAACAGCACAACTAGCAAGTTCCACCACGAGATGGCAATTAAAACTACAACCAGCGAAACTATCATTAAGGCAGACTTCAAGAACTGAAACTCGCTATGCGTGGCATAAAAATGAAATAAACCAATCACACTTAATGTGGAAGTTATTGTAAGCAAGCTAGCACCAACAGTACGAAGCCACAGCTTGGGGTTATTTTTTATCGCTCGCCACACACTCTGCTCCTTCACTTCATTGCAAAATAAACACTGACCGAGCTTCGCATCATGAAGCTCAGAATGCACATGAGCAAAAAACACCAGCTTCATAAAATTTACCAAAAGTAACCCGATGATAAACCCGGCTGTCAATAACAACGCAATCATCGAGCTGCTTAATAAAATTAGCTGGTCGGCCGCAATTTGCGCAAAACGATTTTGTGATAACCACTGCACGCCATACCAAGCATGAAAATTAAAACCAGACGACAAAAAAATTCCTAGCCACCAAAGCGGTTTATAGGTAAGGGTAATCCGCGCGGCTTGAACCAATATTTGCTGATTTGTCATAACTGAATCTTTTTCATCATAAACAACAGAGACTCTCACGATACCATCGTGAGAGTCTCTGAAATTATTTTCCTGTTACCTCTTCGGGTAAATCTTCAAATTCTGGGGTTTTCTTTTTAGAAGCTGGAATAATCTCCGACACGATTCCTTCAAACTGTTCTTTTTCCAAAGTTTCTTCCTTTATCAATCGATTAGCGATTGTATCGAGATAAGAACGATACTTCGTCATTACTTCGGTAGCGCGCTGTTCGGCCTCTCGCATTATCCGCCGCACTTCGTCGTCAATTTTCTGCGAAACCGCTTCGCTATAATTTTTCTGCTCGCCAATATCGCGACCTAAGAATACATTGCTATGCTGTTCGCCTAAAGTGACTGGTCCTAATACTTCACTCATCCCGTATTGCGTTACTAATTTGCGAGCCATATTTGTGGCAACTTTTAAATCATTACTTGCACCTGTGGTGAGTTCGTTAAAAATTAATTTCTCGGCCGCATAGCCACCCAATAAAGCCGCAATTTCGTCTAAGAAGCTAGACTTGGTATGCAAGTGTTTGTCTTCTGTCGGTAACTTCATGGTGTAACCTGCAGCGCGACCGCGTGAAAGAATAGTTACTTTATGAATCGGGTCTGCTTGCGGCAGTACTGCACCGACTAAAGCATGACCACCTTCATGATAAGCCGTGATTTCTTTTTCCTTGTCGGACAGAATATGGCTTTTGCGAGCTGGCCCAAGCATTACTTTTTCAATTGCCTCTTTTAAGTCTTCAGAGTCAATCTCTTTCTTGTTAGAGCGTGCTGCCAAGATCGCACCTTCGTTGATAATGTTAGCTAAATCCGCGCCAGAAAAACCTGGGGTGCGTTCGGCAACTGTTCGAAAACGTACATCTTTGCTAATCGGCTTATTCTGTGAATGGACTTTAAGAATTGCTTCGCGGTCATCAATATCTGGCAAATCTAATACCACTTGGCGATCGAATCGACCAGGTCGCAACAAAGCTGGATCTAATACATCGGGTCTATTA
>DAOLDG010000020.1:0-9094 GCA_035327465.1 Candidatus Doudnaibacteriota bacterium | reverse complement strand
GCTCACCCGCGCAGTCACCGCGGTACTCGGCGGTGGTAATTTGTCCGGTTGAAGCATCAATAATCGTATTAGCTCGACAAGTATGGACTTTGGTCCAACCGCTGCCATTATTCAAGTAAACGCACCCTGTATAAACTGACTGCGGGTGAGTACCACCATAGGTCGTGTTAACATAAACATAATCAGCTAAACCATCGCCATTGACGTCCTGAAAACCCGATTGATTTCCCATGAAAAATGACAGATTATAAGGTGTATCGGGATTATATACATTCGAGTTCTCATGCCCAAGATTTAGTTCCATAGCACAATTCGGGTGAGGTAGGCTTGATGGAGGAAACGGCGATAAATTAGTTTCAACAGATTTATCAATCAGGGCTGAATTCTCAAAATTTTTCGCATCCTCCGAAAATGATAACAACTGCGGTTGCACTGGCGAAGTTAATTTTAATACCACCAACAAATTAAGTACCAATAAACCGATTACTACTCCAGCCAACAAGGCCAAAAATGACTTTGTCGAAAATATATATTTTGAAATTTCCATAAAATTATTATTTAATTATTATTCTTGTCCCGCGCAGTCGCCACGGTACTCTGAACTAATCACTTGTCCGGTATTAATATTAGTCCGAGTTCTTGCATAGCAAATGTACGCCTTGTCCCACCCGCTACCGTTGTTCAAATAAGCGCAGCCATAAAACAAAGATTCAAGTTCGTTCCCAGCCCCCGAAAGGTAATGAATGTTATATAGATAGTCGGGCAAGCCATCACCATTAATATCTTGGAATTGTTGCCCTTGCGTACTACTACCGCCTAACATAAAAGTGTTATTGAAAGGAAAATTTGGATTATAGGTGGTGGACGAAGTTGTCGTATATGCAATTTGCGCCTGACAACTTAAATGATCAATACCTACTACGTTAACGTTTTCCTGACCGAAAAATGGTAGGTCGGAAAACGATTTCTCTGGAGAAAGTTCAGCCGCTGCAGTGCTATCCATCTTGGTTTCCGCCGCGCCGACTTTATAAACGGCGAAGCTCACGCTCAAAGCGATTACCAGAATCCCAATGACCGATAAATACAAAATATCTCTAATTTTTAGTGTGAATGTCATATAGTTTGATAAATTATTTAATAATAATTTTTTTGCTAAAATCTGTTGTAATTAATTTATTTATTATTCTTCTTCCCCTGCACAGTCGCCGATATATCTTTGTGAAATAATATTTCCAGTAGTACCATGTATCTCAACCTTACTCCAACACGCAAACACTTTTTCCCAGCCATTGCCAGTATTTAAATATACACATCCTGAATTAGTATAATTACTACTGATCTTATTGTAGTAGGTGTAAACGTAATCAGGGAGCCCATCACCATTTATATCCGTAAAGATTCCCCCATTAGTACTTGGCATAAACAAAGAACTGTAAGGACTATCTCCGTTATACACTGATGAACCTCCGCTCCAAGCTTGGTAGGCAGTAAGACAATGTCCGTTTGGAATATTTGGCATGCTCTCTGACATTACTAGTGATTCTGTCAACACATCTATCTGTTGTGGCGTTGAATCAGTTGAATCGTTAAAGTTATCTTGCGCGCTTACCCAGGAGTTGGCCTGCGCGCCAATGAGAAGGCAAATTGCGGCCAAGGTAGTAAGTTTAAAAAAATGTTCTTTTACAAATTGCATAGTTGTTGATTAATTATTTTATGAATTCTTCCACCACCAGGTTTGGTGACCTCAGAATGACACAGGTCTGGATTCCCGCTGCAGCTGATTCTTAAAAATAAGGGAACGAGAATATCGTCACCGGTGTCATCCGTCCGGCGGAGCCAATGCTTGCCAGTGATAAAGAAAATCTAAAGAAATAAAAAAGGCGCTCGCGAATGCGGGCGCCCAGGGCAATAAATCAATAGCAAATGTATCAACAGGGTTAGTGCAACTAACCTTGAATTTCGAGTTCACGCGGGACTTTCGACCGAGTAAGAGATGCTTGGCCAAAATGACAGCAGAGATATAGATTTTGCTGATTTGCAAAAAATTGCTCATAATTAAGGGTTATTCTATTGTAGCCTCACAGCATACCGCACATAAAAAAACTTGTAAAGCGATTTTGCGAAAATTTTTGGTCGGCTATAAACTGCCCTAATAATCCTAAGAAATTATCGGATTTCCCAAGACCGCATATAAATAACACCAGGAAATGGGAAATAGATTTCAGGATAGCATAGCCACCTCAAATCCTGATCAAGAAATTATCAAGAAAAGCAAAAATCGCACCTCTAGGCACGATTTTCATTTTATCTAAGCCAAAAAATATTTTAAGATTTTACCGCAAATTTATCTATTTCATTGGTTAACTTATGTTTCGCCAAAAACCTAAGCACTGGATCGCCGTAAGTCAAGCAAAAGGTAAACCTCTCCAAGCTCGCTCCTGGACTGATAATAACTTTCTTTTGCCAATCTTTAATTTGTTTTCTACACAAATCACATTTATATATAATCATATGTTTGAAGTTTATAATGCCGCCAGCAATTACAATCATATCAAATTTCAGCAGTGGATAAATTCCAATATCAGAAAAAATATTATTTTGGTTTTAGGTGACGTTGAAAATACTAAAACCCCGCCCAGAATGGGCGGGGTTTATTGTGAATACTTGTCCTTTTCAGGAGTAATCACCTTACCGATTCAATTATATCCCAATTTGGAAACTTGTCAAGATGGTGGAGCGGACGGGAATCGAACCCGCAAGTATTCATTGGTAAGGTGATTACTGTTCTCCAGAACCCGCCCCACTGTAATGAACGTAACATAACAGTATTCAAGTTCTGATTAAGAAAAAATCAAGTTTGGAGAACTTAAGAATTTCTTTATCGCTGGGATTGAAAAACAAAAACCCCGCCCGAAGGCGGGGTTAATTCAATTATTAACTACTTAAAACAGCTCTTTAATACTTCAGACTGATCTCTAATTTTGCGTCTAATGCCTTTGCTACCTTTTTTAAAAACTTCACAGACGGATTATAATTCCCGCTTTCAAGGCGAGAAATAATCGGTTGCTTAATGCCGATTTTCTTTGCCAACTGTCTTTGGGTAAGATTTTGTTGAATCCTTCTCAATAACAGGAGCTTTCTAATCTGATATTCAAATTCCAAATTCTGGTAGGCTTTGGCAAACTTCTTATTCTTCATTTCTTTCGCCAACATTTCATCAAAAACTACAGCGCCTTTTAAAATGTTAGTTTCTCGTTTTTTCATAGAAATCCTTTCGTTTATCATGATAACTTATAAGTTATACCTAAGTCAAGAGCTTAAATCGACGTTTTACCAACTCTAAATCTTTCTTAGGTATCTTTTGGCTTTTCTTAACGATTGCATGCAGTAGGTAAATCTCATTATTATGAAAAGTATAAAATATTCTGATTTGAATCTTACCAAGAATTCTTAACTCATGGAGATTTGGCCCAATTTTTTTACTTTCTGGCATACTCAATAAATAGTTAAGCTCACCCAGAATCTCAATCTCTCGGTATATTCTTAATCGTGAATGCTCATCGAGCTTTAAAATAAACTTCTCAACGGATTTAAGTATGATAATCTTCATAAATCAAATCTAGCACATCCATGTTCAAGTTCTGATTAAGAAAAAATCAAGTTTGGGGAACTTGAGAATTTCTTTAGCGCGGGGATTGGAGGGGGTTTGCACCACCCCGTCTCCGCCTGCGGCGAAGCCACCCCTCCTCGCCACCGCAGGTGGCAAGGAGGGGAAGGAGAAAAGTAGGCAAAACAAAACCCGCACACCGATATCGGTGTGCGGGCATGCCCCCGCCGGTTGAGGGGCGGGGTTTTATAACTTTTCAATCTGGTACACAAACCTCATCTTGACACTTCAATTATAACTCAACCTTAGAAAAATCACCTCGCTCGGGCGAGGTGATTTCTAAGACTCTGTCTGTTGACAGTTTGGTAGTCCAACTTGACATTTACATTATACCAACGAAAAACATTATGTCAAGCTCATTGGTGGTGGACCGGAGGGGAATCGAACCCCCAGAGTCTCAGTGTCAAGTTGGACTCTACCACCAAATCCGGCCCACTCATTCAACCGTAGCATAAGGGTGATAAAGTCCTGATTAAGAAAAACTCAAGTTTTGGAAAGTTGAGAATTTCTTTATCGCGGGGGTTGAAAGGGCGGTGGCAAGGAGGGGAAAGATTAGGGAAATCAAAAACCCCGCCGTTGCTAAAGCGTAGGCGGGGTTTTTGAGTCTCATTCTATATAATGTTTGATCAACTTGCTGTTATTACTAAGATTGTTATCTTTACCTAATAAATCTGTAACTGAGAACAGTATGTCATGATACATAGATTCTAGTTCTAAATCAGTAATGTCGATTAATTTTACTCTAATCAATATTTGTTGGCATGGTGCCAATGAAT
The DNA here is from genome assembly GCA_035327465.1 of Candidatus Doudnaibacteriota bacterium. Lineage (GTDB taxonomy): Bacteria > Patescibacteriota > Doudnabacteria > UBA920 > UBA920 > UBA920. Next base: position 4,651 of record DAOLDG010000020.1, on the reverse strand, counting down.
AATACTTTGTACTTTCATCTTCTGTCAGTATACTCAAACCATTTATCTCTACTGACAACATGTACGCATTTACGGTAGTGGTTCCTACATTCTTAATTTCAACTTCTGCAAAATTCTCGTTGTCGTCAAAAGCCAATGAAGTAACTTTGGCATCCAATAACTGCAAATCTGTTAAACCAAGGCCTGTGACGGGTTCTTGGGACAATATATCAGTAAACTGCTGATTCAGGGTAGTTAGATAATCAACCTGCCAATCTGTGCCGACTTTAACCAAATGACCAATCAAATCCATACGATAACCGGTAAGTGACTGAATGATGCGATAGCTAACTGTAGCTCTATCACCTGTGTTAAGAATGGTGGAGTCTATTAATTCCACATCAGATCCTGGGAGTCTTTCAGTTAATGAATCTGCGTCCAACCGGGCAGTTGCCAATGGCAGTCCCAAAAAAACTCGTTGCGATTTTGAATCCATGTATGGAATCAATTGCTCGATAGAATAATTTTTGGTTTTCTCAAAAATTTGCTGTATAAATTCACGGTCAGTTTGGTTTTGATCTGGGATCGCTTCAGGCAACGTAGCATTTAGTGAGTGATGCATTACTACTAGAACCTCTAAATCATCCTCGGGAACAAAGCTAATAATATCCGTAACACCCCGCTCGCGTTGAAGGATCGAAACATAGTCGATGAGCAATTGGTCTTGCTGGTTAGCAATAACGGCATCGCTTTCGCCCCACCCCCAAGAAGCCAATAAAGTTACTGGAACAGGTAGATATACATTGCTACTTAGCACATAACCATAATTACCATCAAAATTTAGTAAACTTCCAGGCTTGTGCTTGACTGATGGATCAGAAACGATATCAGTGCTAGGTAAAAACGAACTATCGCCATAAAAAGCTTTTGACAAATCATAGCCATAGGATTGCATCACTTCCAGTGAAGGGAAGGCTGCTTTCTGTCCTTGAGTAATGAGTGAGCACTCTCCGGCAACATCAGTGCCTTTGGTTTCTGTGGCACAGAATAACGAACCGTTTCGCGGTGGCATGTAATCAAACACAGGAAAAGCCAACTCCTCTTCCGAAATAGAAAATATAAATTCGTTTTCCCAATAACTATAAGATTCGAGTGCGCCGTAGGAAGTGAATGCAAATCTGAAAGTTTCGTCTAACTCTGAATCTGTAAAGATAACATAGACCGTATTACTTGCATCTTTAACAAGTTTTTCTTGTAAGCTTGCTGCATTGGCTGTATTACTGAACATCAGCAGGCCGACCATAAACAGTCCGAATGCAATTACAAACACAAGTGAAGTCGTAATTTTGTGAGTCATGCAAAAATAATTAATGATATAAAATTTTTGTTTGCCATTATTTATTTTTGCAAAATTTTGGTAAGTCCTCCTTAACTTTCCTCTCCATACCCCCCTTTAAATTATCAAAGAAATTACCAAAGGCTATTATATCACCTCTCGCATTATGAATATCTTATAATAACGAGAGTTAGAATGTCAATAACTCTACATATTATTCTAACCAACCTATGGGAAAACCCTCCTTCGTCCGCCGAGGGCGGACTTCGGAGGGAAAACAAAAACCCCGCCGTTAGGCGGGGTTTAGATGTCTTACCAGATTTGAGTCTGTAGACAGAACATGACTTGACGATTAAATTATAGCAAAATTACTGCTGGGATTTAAATTGCTCGTATGAAGCTACTATTAATGGGTCGTTTTCGGTCGCAGCTAAAGCTCTTTGGTAAAGGGTGTCTTGTTCTGCCCTACTCATATCAGATGCAAGTTCAAAATATAATTGCCATGGTTGTGGATTGCCAGGAATAGCTTCCACGGCGCGCTGGATATTATCTAAAGCTCGTTGATTATCACCCTGGGCTTTATAGATTTGGGCGTAAGTATACCAAACTCCCTGATAACTTCTGTCTTCTTCAGGAATACGATCTAGCCAACTTAAAGCATTCGTGTAATTCTCTTGAAGGTACTCAGCACGTGCGATTCTTAGCATAAATGAATAACGCTGTTCATTGGATGCATCCGCAGGCAACTCATTTAACCGCTGCTCGAAAAGCTGCGCTTGCTCGCTAGCTACCTCTTCCCTCGTTTCGGGTGAACCATCGTTACGATTTCCCCATTCAGTCAGACCATAAATCACAGCAGCTATAAATAACACTACAATAATTATCCAAATAGACCTCGACGGGCTACTTGGTTTTATAGGTTTTGGTGGCGTTTGTGGTGAAAATTGTTGTTCTTCCATAAGTCGTATTATATCAAATTACTGTAGAAATACAACATAACAAAAACCCCGCCGTTTTACGGGCGGGGTTTTGACTAACTAATTTTAGCTAATTCTAGGCATGCTGCCTAAAAAATCAGATAAAAATTTAGTTAAGTGTAACGAATGGAGTAGCAGCTTTATTACCTAGGTTAAAGGTGTAAGCATTGATGGTATGTGTACCGGTACCACCACCTAATACACTGTCCACTGTCCACTCAATATCATTCAATAAACCACGTACTTGCTTAGCTTCACCTGCGTTGGTACCGCTGACAGTCACAGTAAAGCGGCCGGTTGTACCAGCAGCAATACGGAACAAAGCTTCACCATTATAAGGATCACCAGTATAACCAGTAGAACCAGTTACAGCGGTAACATTCGAGCCTGATGAAGTCACGATTGTACCATTTTGGGCAGCTAACGCAGTTGGAGTAGCACCAGAGTATTCTAGTAAGTACTCAACATCTACATCGGTACCGCTCTTACCAGCAGCTAGAACGATATCAGCAGGAACACGGTTAATGTATACATCTTTGCTTCCAAAGGCTGTTACATCAAAGGTCCAAGTGAATTGCGCGATATCATTAGTAGCGCCATCTACAGTAGTTACAGAAGCAGATGGGTTTCCGACCATTTCAACCATAATACCTTCAGAACGTAGTTCATGGGTATTAGAAGTTGAAGTACCGGCTAAGGTCATATCATCTTCATCGTTACCATTAGAGTCGGTAGCTTCTAAGTTAGTGGTGTTAGCGACCACAGCAAGGGTTGTACCCTCAATGTAGCGAGCACCGGAATTGTTATCAAACAAGTCAACTTTAACAGTTAAAGTTTTCTTGCTATCACCATTGATGTTTAAGTTCATGTTATCAAACAGAACTACTCCACCATCTGGGACATTCTTTTCTGCTAACTTAGTGTTACCATCGTAGAGGTAAGCTTTCTTAATAACAGTGTTTTCTGTTGTGGTTCCTGTTGTAGTAAAGGTAACTTGGAACTTAGTGATGTTGGCATTAACATCGTTCTTTTCTTCTAAGTCAAAGTGGAACACAGTTACACCGTTAGTGTCAGAAGTTTTGCTAACTTGAATAATTGCAGCATCAACTTTATCGGCAGCTGTGCGAACTTCTAAAGAAGCTGCGTCAGCTTGGCCGATATTGAATGATTGTTCAAGTGCTGTTGCTGAAGCAACAATACCACCTGCTACCAAACCAGCGTTAGTTTGTTCGGTGCTAAAACCAGATTCATCCAAAATACGGAAGTTTCCAGTTTCTGTCCACCAAATAGCAGTTGCATCAGCAGAGTCTAAGTTGTTAACCATAGTAACGGCTACAGAAACCTTGGTAGTAGTATTGTTTGACAATACTCCGCTTAGGTTATTGAAGCGCAATCGGTACTCAAAATCTGTGTTTGCTGCACCAATGTTACCATTAGTTGCATTTGACCAAGCAGATGCAGAGCTTGTGTTCATTGTAGCAACGGTATTACCGTCAAACTTCAAAGCAACTTGTGTGAAGTAGTCCCAAGGGCGACGAGAATCAGTCGCAACTGTGCGATCTTCTGCAAACCAAACGTCGAAACTTTGAACCATCAAAGGACCGTCGTTGTTCAATTTGATATCGTTTGCGTAAATTTCAACGTTACTTTCGCCTTCGTTTGCTTCAGTCTTATCACGAGAACCAAGCGTGATGGACTCGATAGAACCTTGAGTTCCACCATTAGGGTTGAAGGTACCACCCGGACCTGGAGTTACAGGGCCAGCTACGCCAGTTGGAACAAGTTGTCCAGCTGTGCGACCTGGGATAACACCGATTTGAGCTTTCACTAAGTCGGCTGCGTTAGCAGGAACGACGTCAGCGAAAGAGTAGCCCCAAGAGTTAAACACTTCGATAGAAGGAATACCCCAAAGACCACCAGATACTACCATCTGAACAGTGCCACTATTGTTGATCAATACACCTGGAAGGTGAGCGGCAGAGCCGTTGTCAATGTTGGAAGTCTTGCTTAAGAAAGAAGAGTCACCATACATTGCGCGATCGAAAGAGTGGCCCTGTGCTGCAAATACAGCAGCAGAGGTAAAGGAAGCTTTTTGGCTACCAGTGATTAAAGCACATTCGCCTGCAACATCAGAACCTTTAGTTTCTGTTGCACAGAAGATTTTGCCATCAGCAGGAGCAATGAAGCTACCAGTAGGCAAAGCGGTTACACTTGCGTCAGCAGGTACAACTTGAGAGAAGTTTAGAAAACCATAGCTCAAGAAAGCGCCAGCGGAAGTGAAAGGTCGCTTTTGCATGTCCGAGGTGACGAACCATACGGTACCGTCTGGAGTGCTGTACACACCGCCCGGAGTTGCTCC
>DAOLDG010000019.1:0-9206 GCA_035327465.1 Candidatus Doudnaibacteriota bacterium | reverse complement strand
GTCGCGCATGCCGTCGCTACCGACCTTCTTCCGTAAAAAATAACAACATAATTACCATAAAATGACATAAAAAAGAGCCAACTCACGCGAGCTGGCTTTTTCTAACTTGGTACGGGTTAAAGAGAATTGTCGGCGGTTCACAACCGCGTGATCGAAACTCATCTCTCAGAAAAGGAAACATTCGCACGATTGCATCAATTGTATTGCGCCGAATCGACTTTGGCGTATCCCATGATGCAACCCAAACCACCGGTATCGCGTGACCTCCACGCACGAACTTCTGGGCCCGCAAGAGCGATGATTTAACCTGAATCCGAATTAACGGATGCGATGGAATACTGGTATACACCATAGCATCAGTCTTTAAGCACCTATCATCGTGCAAAGATGCCTGTTCGACTTTCTTGATAACTTGGCAATACGACTTATGATTCTGCCAGGCTGCCAAAAATTTCCTTTCTGCTTGACCACCGACATGCTTAGCAAAAGCACCATGCACCCGATTTAAGCGCAACTGCTTTGCTCGCTGTTTAGGAGTCCTTGCCGAACGCCTACGCATATAATTACCTCCTCTAAGAAATTTGGGAACTTGTAATACTACCTCAATCTTATCATATTGTAAAGACCGCCGGAAGGCGGTCCGAAAATTAGCGGTTCAAAGTGTGTTTGGTATAAATTGGTTCGTGTTCGATTAACTCGCTTTCATCAAACCAAACGCTGATTTCTTGAGCAGCCTCTTCTGCACTCGAGGAACCATGAATCAAATTGTATAACTTAGAGTTATGCTTATCTACGTGCTTAAACGACACATGAGAGTAATCGCCACGAATCGTACCAGGAGCGGCTGATTTGGGTTCGGTACCGCCGATCATCTTGCGAACCAATTCCACAGCCTCGATTCCTTCTAGAGCCAACGCAACAATCGGCCCAGAAACAAGCATATCAATCATTAAATTACGCACATGCTCTCCACGACGGACTGCTAAATCCTCGGTGTAATGCTTTTCGGCATGATCGTGACTAGGTACAAGCATTTTGAGGCCGACAATTTTTAAACCAACCTTTTCGAATCGCTGAATCATCTCCCCTATCAAGCCTCGATCTAAAGCATCTGGTTTAAGGAGAACCAGGGTTCTTTGGATTGTTTCTTCTTCACTCATATTATTCGATAATAGTTATTGATTTGATAACAACCGGAGTTTGTGGTGGACCATCTCCTGCACCTTGAATCGGTACTGCGCCTATTTTTTCTACTACATCCATACCCGAAATCACTTGACCAAACACTGTGTACTGACCATCCAGCATTGGTAAATCTTCTAACGCGATATAAAACTGACTGCCACTGGAAGCGCGTTCTGGATTAACCTGGTCACCTAACCGCGCCATCGCAATCGCGCCTTTTTTATGAGCTAGACCGATTTCGGCTGGTACGGTATACCCCGGCCCGCCAGTACCATCACCGCTGGGATCACCACCCTGAATTACAAAGCCAGCGGCGATGCGATGAAAAGTTAACCCATTATAAAACTGGTCGTTTACTAACTTTAGAAAGTTAGCTGTGGTTTGTGGTGCAGCCGAACTATTTAACGCAACAGTGATTGTGCCAAAATCTTGCACATCGATTAAGACTGTCTCTCCAGACACTGGCTCGAGCACTGGCGTTTCGGTTTGAGTTTGATTCTCGTTCGTGTTCATAGTTTGATTATTAGTTGTTCTCGAGTTTGTGCGCATCAATAGCCAAGCAGCAGTCACCACTACTAAAATTGCTATGATACCAAAAATAATTTTATTGTTCATATATTATAAGCTAATTTTTGTTATCTTATCATGCAGGATGGATTTTTTCAACTCTACTGGTCGATAATTAACCAACCATACAATCATCACGATGATAAAATAATAAGCCACGATTACACTAGGATGAATTACAACTTCGAGCTGACTATAAGGCCAACTGGCTAAAGTGGTTATTGTGCGCATTTCCCAAGCTACCAACATTTCGGTGAGCGGAGCAAACACGTAATTAGTGATTGGTAGTAAGGCCAGTGCCCCAAATAACATTAAGTAGGGCACTAACGGCAAAACTAACAAATTTGCTAGCGGAGCCACCGTACTAAGAGTACCAAAGTAATGCGCGATAATTGGTGCTGTGCACAAAATTGCACCTAAGCTAGGCCATAGCAGTTCGGAAAGCCAGCCTTCGGCACCCAACCGGACTCGGAGCCGACTGGCCTCGAGTACTCCAAAAGTTGCCGCAACGCTCAACTGAAAACCGATATCGTAAAACAGCTGCCATGGATTTAACGCGCTCATTATCACCACAGCTAAGAGTAAACTCGCCGCCGACACTGCCAAACGACCGCTAAAACGAGCCAAAATGATGATACTAGCCATCACAGCAGCCCGAATAACCGCAGCAGTGGCTCCTACTAAAATAACAAACAACCAAATCAATACCAAAGCCAAAACATCTATAAGACGACGGCCGGCCAACTTCGCAAACACCCCTACCCCTAAAGCGATAATCGTTAAGTTAAATCCCGACACAACTAAGATATGAATCAGGCCAGACTTGCGAAATGAGTCCTCTACTTCTGCTGGTAACTGTTCTTTATGACCAATCAACATCCCCAACACAATAGCCGAAGAGTGTTCATTTAAAGTCCGATGGGAAATTGCTATCACTTGTTGCCGCAACTTACCTAACCAACCAGATAAGTTGTGTGGTGGATTTTGCAGAATAATAATCCGAGGCTTACTTAGTTCGGCGGTAATATTATGCTTTCGCAAATATGCCACGTAATTAAAGTTATCAAAATTTTCTGGCTGTTTTAAGATGCCACGAATCCAAACTCTTTCCCCTTGCTGGGCAACGGTGTGATGATATAAGCTAACTCGCAAATCTTGTGTAAAGCCATCTGGACGAACAATTAAAGCTTGGTTACCACTACTGGTAATGCTTGGTCGCGCCACCACATACCCAGTCGTATTTATTGTTTGACCGAAACCCGCTTGATACTGGTTCGGAGTTTGAGTGTTCCACCAAATCATCAAACCAAAAATAACCCCAAATCCAAGCGCAGTGGTAATAACTAAGCGTCGCCATGACGCCAACACCGCCACAGGCAAGACCAGCACCACGCAGAGCAAACCAACAAATAATATTTGAGAATTAGGTATCCAAAATCTGGCCATCGCTAATCCGAGCAATACCCCCCAACCAATAGATACAATTAATAAAGCCATAAGCATATTATGCCTATGGACTGATAAAATCCTGATTAAGTTTTTCTCAATTTTTAATCTATTAAAATTAAACCTTAAAGGATCATCCTATTAAAAAGGTAGTTCGTTAAGTATTGATCAGTCGCTCTAAAAGCTCTGAGCGAGGAACTTCTAATTGTTCACGGGTAGTCAAATTTTTCAACTTTACTTTTCCACTAGCTTGCTCTTCGGAACCAAAAATCACCGCCCAAATGATGCCGCGGCGCTCGGCATATTTAAACTGTTTATCAAGTTTAGCTGGTTCATAATAAAGTTCGGTCTTGATACCGGCCGCGCGCAGCTCCCCTGCCAAAGCTAAATAGTCGGTTTGTGCACTCGCTGCTAAATTAAGCACCAAGACTGTAGCGGTGGCAGTTTGGGGCAATAATCCTAATTCATCGAGCGCGCCATACAGACGGTCGATACCAATACTAGCCCCCACCGCAGGCAAATCTTCCGCAGAAAATTGGCTCAATAATCCATCATAACGACCACCTGCCGCAATACTGCCATACTCTGGTTTTTCTGGCAGGACAATTTCAAACACAGTGCCCGAATAATAATCCAAGCCGCGTGCAATAGTAGTATCAAAATCAATTTGTCCGTTTAGTGAAAATTGATTAAGGATGTTAATCACTTCGGCTAGTCGTTGTGGTACAGCTTGTTTTCCATCCAAGACTAACTTTATAGCAGCAGAGATTTCGGTAGCACTCACTCCACGCTCACGCATTTCTTCTGTCATGGATTCGATGCCAATTTTTTCTACTTTATCGATAATGCGAATAGTTTCTTGAGAAAATTCGGCAAACACCGCTCGATCATTTATTCGAATTTTATAATTGCTCAACCCCAAAGCCTCCAAGGCTTTGGCCACGCAAGCAATTACTTCGGCATCAGCCAAGACATTATCGGTGCCAACTACATCCACATCGCACTGATAGAATTCGCGCAAGCGGCCTTTCTGTGGATTGTCGGCGCGCCAAACTGGCGCAATTTGATAACGCTTAAACGGCCATTGTAAACTGCCTTGATTCTGCGCCACATACCGCGCCAAAGGCACTGTTAAATCGTAGCGCATCGCTACGTCACGACCGCCATTATCTTGAAAACTATAAACAAGTTTTTCATCATCACCGTATTTTCCCATCAATATTTCTTTAAACTCAAGCACCGGTGTAGACAACGGCGAAAAACCAAACTGTTCGAACACGGTTTGGATAGTAGCGAACATAGTTTGCCGCGCGGCTTGTTCACGAGCGCCATAATCGCGGAAACCCTTCAATGTACGAGGTTCGATTCTCATAACAAAATTATAGCAAGGCTAAAGGGAAAATAAAAAAAGCCGCACTTAACGTACGACTTAATGGGAATAACGACTCGGTGATTCTACTGAGATTGACCAATCGAAATCCTTAGAATCATCTTGGATTTCAACCCGATGAATGATGTCAGAATTGTCCACAAATAAGTTGTGCAAAAACTGAATCATGTTGGCCCTCGTCACGGCTTCAAAATAAATAGACAAGACTTCAACAGATAAACCTTCTTTGAAAGTTATCCAAACCGTGTACGGAGAGCCTTCTGAATTCTGATCCGTCTTTTGGCAGAACTCCAGAAAGAAATCTGCGTCTTCGTCATCCTCGTCTAACGGAGGAATCCAACACAAATACGGCGTTATTAGCTCCAGAAAGTCTTGAAGAGAGTGTTCGTGGGGGCTCTCAGTAACAATTGGGTATTCGGCGACTTTTATCCTCCTTGGATTAGTTCCATTGATTCTCTAATTGAGAGTATAGCAAAGAAAAACTCCGTAAAAAACGGAGTGATAGATAGCGATGAGTTAACGACGTAATAAGTAACCCATCCATCCGGTTATACTTTTACGTTTTTTGTGTTTTTCCATCTGTTCTGCCATAAAATCGCCTTTTACTTTATGCATCAAACGGTCCATCTGACGATAGCGGTGATGACCATAAATTGCGGTCCAACTACCGATGCCTACAAAAGCCCAGCCCAAAACATGCATCACAGGGTCATTAAAAAATTTGACCAGAGATACACCAGCCGCAACCAAAGCCAACGACGTGCGGATATATGACATGAAAGATGTTTCATTTGTCATTATCGTGCGATCGATAGCTAAATAATCCCGCAAGATCATACTTTTATGATCCTTAATATAATCTGTGTATGGTTTTTCGGACATTTGATTTTTATTTCGAAAAGTTTTTAACTTCCTAATTATTATAGCACAATTTTAACGAAGTGTCTAATAATTACTTCTGAATACGAAAGCCTATATAGTCCAGCCCAACTGATCTGAGTCTAGTTCAAATGGTCCAAACAACAACCCAGCTTATAAAAACAAAATCCCGGCCATCGGGCGGGATACTGTATGAAGATTAAGCGAAAATAAAAAAAGAAACCCCGAGGGGTCTTTTTTTATTTCATTTTCTTTCTAATAAATGCGGGAATGTCCAATTCATCTTCACTCGCACTATCCTCTTGCATAGCAGGCACTGGTTCTACTGGTTTTGGTTTAAAGAGCGGTCGGCGCACTGTGGTTTCTGGTTCTTCCTCTTCATCTTCAAAAATTGGATTAACGCTCGGCGATGGAGCAGTTTTTGGAGTGAAATCACTCTCTACTGGAGCAAAACTAATCGGCGATGGACGACGACTGTTTTCCTCAAAGCCTGTAGCGATAACCGTGATGCGCAACTCTTCGCCCATGCTATCATCAATTACTGTTCCCCACTTCACGTAAGCATCGGAGTCGGCGCTCTTGGTAATAACCTTGGCTGCTTCATCAACTTCGTGCATACCAATGCCAGCAGAGCCGGTAAGATTAAACAAAATCCCTTTCGCGCCATCGATTGTCATATCGAGCAATGGTGAATTAATCGCAGCCTTTGCGGCTAACTCGGCTCGATTTTCGCCAGACGCAGAGCCAATCCCAATTAAGGCTGTGCCGGCATTCTGCATAACAGTGCGCACATCGGCAAAATCAGCATTCATGGCTTTGCCGTGATTCACGATTAAATCAGAAATCCCAGTAATGCTCTGTCGCAACACTTCATCCACGGTTTTAAAGGCATCCATAATGGAAGTCTTCTTATCGATAATTTGTAAAATACGATCGTTTTGAATTGAAATAATAGCGTCGACTTTATCCTTAAGATTCTCGTAGCCAATTTCGGCAACTTCACGGCGCTTACTACCTTCAAAAGAAAAAGGTTTGGTAACAACGGCAATCGTTAAAATATCGCGGTTCTTAGCCAGCTCTGCCACAATCGGAGATGCGCCAGTGCCAGTTCCGCCACCTAATCCGGTAGTAATAAACACCATATCGGCATTAGAAATCACTTCTTCGATTTCTTCTTGGTTTTCCTCGGCTGCTTGACGTCCCAATTCTGGATTCATCCCACTCCCCAAACCTTTGGTAATGCTTTTTCCAATATGGACTTTTTTATCTGCTTGGTTATGGTGCAGAGATTGTGCGTCGGTATTAACTGCAATAAACTCAACACCTTTAGTACCCAATTCCGACATTCGATTGACCGATGAAGTACCGCCACCGCCAATCCCAATTACTTTAATTCGAGCAAAGGTTTCAATTTTAGGTTTAACTTCCATAGACTTTTTCATGAGTAATAGTTACTAGATGATTATCTTATTGTAAATAAGAAAACGCAAAATAACAAATGAGTAAACAAACTACTGACCAAGCTATTATTTTGCGTTTTTACTTTTATTTTAGGGTATTTTTGCAGGAATCCAACTACCTATGGCATGAATGACTTAACCCATTGTCTCAATTTTAGCACAAATTTATTATTCCACAACCCATGCAAAATATCCGCTCCTGGGATAGTGAGGCTACCACTAGCATGATCGCCACCCCAAAGGGCCAAACCAACCACTGTTGCAAATGATGGGTCGATAACCTGATCGATAACTGTATCCATTTCGACAGGAGTGCCGATTGCTACTGGCAAACGAAAGCGGTGCTTAGCGTACTCTACCACTCCAGGCAATGCACTACCGCCGCCAGTTAAAATAATTCCTGCGGGCAATTTGCCATCACGATCGACTAATTTCAGTTCACGGATGACCATGTCACAAATTTCTTCCAAACGCGCTTCTATAATATCTCCTACTAAAGTTTGCGGGAAGGTGGCATTTTCTTCGGGATCAATTTTATTTAAATCTACCTCTGCCAATTTATCCATCAACTTACTAGAAGCTTGGCCGTACATTAATTTTACTCGCTCGGCAGTATCTATAGTACAACGCAAACCAATCGCAATGTCATTGGTAATATGCATTGAACCAACAGGAACAATAGCAGTGTGTACTAAATTATTTTCCTCGAACACTGCCAAGCTAGTTGTCCCAGCTCCTAAATCTACAATTGCCACGCCAAGTTCTTTCTGTCTCTTCGATAATACCGACTGGCTCGCCGCCAGCGGTGATAACACTAGCTGGTCGATTTCGAGACCCGCTTGAACAATCGCTTTTTGTAAATTTTTCAAAAATGGAGTAGCGCCATGAATCAAAATTGTCTCTACTTCCAACCGAATCCCGGTCATCCCCAACGGATCTTTAATGCCAGCCTGGCCGTCTAAAGTAAAAGTTTTGGGTATCACATGAATTACTTCACGGTTCGGAGGAATAGAAATGGCTTGTGAAGCATCAATGACGCGCACTACATCGTTTTCGCTAATCTCACCATCGGCGCGCGAAACCGCAATCACACCTTTAGAATCCACGCAGGCAATATGATTGCCGCCCACAGCTACATTTGCCGAACGCACTGGCACACCAGTCATCCGTTCTACTCGTTCTAAAGCATTAGAAATAGAAGAAACGGTCTCATCAATATCAACAATTACGCCGCGACGCAGCCCTATTGCTGGCACACTACTGGCGCCAATGATATTAACTCGACCGTTCTCTTCAACCTTACCTTGAACAACCCGAATATTATGGGTTCCGATATCCAATCCTACAATGTATTGTTCTCTAGGCATTTTTTTATCTGGACATTCTGTTATTGCCCCAAGCTAGAGTCGAACCCGAGCTCTGGTACGGCAACCCTTTGGCGTTAACCGATAGCGCTATCGGTTAAGCCCAACAAGAGAGTCCTTAACTTTCATTTTAATTTTTGGTGTTTGCAAAAATTGTTACTGCAATTGCTCTTTCAAAATTTTTGCTATAACTGCGCCGTCTGCTGAATTACCAAATTGCGCTTTCAACGAGCCCATGGCTTTACCAAAATCTGCGGCCGTCCAATTATTTGCTGTAATTTGCTGTTGAATTGTTTCTGATAATTGCGTTTCGGAAACCTGTTCGGGAAGAAATTCGTTCAAGACTGCCAACTCGGCTTGCTCTTTATCTGCAGCCTCGCTACGACCAGCGGCAGCAAACGCTTCGGTAGCCTCTTTGCGGCGCTTGGCTTCGGATTTTACCAACATCAGAATTTCTTCGCTGGTTAATTCTCCGCCCTTGGCAATTTGCTCGTTGGTTATCCGAGTTTTCAAACCGCGCAACGTTTCGGTTGTAACAGAATTTTTATCTTTTAGAGCTTGAGTTAAACGCTCTTCAATTAATTGTAATGATAACTTCATTAACGTTTGCCTTTCTTGGTGGTTTTAACAGGTCGGCCAATGCGCTTCATTTCTTCACGGATTTCGCGAAGTTCGCTGCGACGAATTGCGTTGGTGCGCTGAAGGTTTCGACTCTTAGTCGGCGTATAAAAACGAGTCTTGCGCGCGCGCACTAAAACTCCGCTCTGTTGAATCTTGCGATTAAAACGGCGGAGTAACGCATCAAATGATTCGTGTTCTTTCTTTTTAACTTCTACCAATGAATTTCACCTACTTTCTATATCTTGGTCGCAGATGCCGCAAGCGGCCCTGCTCCTCGTTCGTACCCGCAGAGCG
>DAOLDG010000018.1:7144-9499 GCA_035327465.1 Candidatus Doudnaibacteriota bacterium | reverse complement strand
CAGTGGCGGGTCATTTTTGGCGCCAAAGTCATTGCTTACACCGAAAGCGTGTTGGACTTAGCGGGACTAATCCGGCAACGTTGCCGCTGGAAGTTTGGCCGCACACAGACGTTTTACAAGCACCGTAACCTGTTCTTTAATTCGAATAAGAAACATAACCGCTTCCTCACTTTGTTCTATCTTCCTTTTTCCGTTTATTCGGATATAGCTTTCTTCTTTGAGCCCTTGATCGTCTCTTACATTGTCTACCTAATCATCCGCTACGGCGATATGATAACACTACTAGCACCCTTATGTGTTGTTGGGGGGTATATTACACTAAATGTTCTCGTAGAGCATACTATTCCCTTAAAGCAGCGCTTCAAACTTGCAGCAATCGCACCGACCATGTACTTCTTTTTCTACATACTAAGCTTGGCTGAATATGTCGCCCTAATCCACGGGGGTGTAAAAGCTTTTACTGTTAAAAAGAGTGTCGATGCAAACGTGGCCAATTGGCAACACGTCGAACGACCAAAGATTGCTTAAAAGAGACCTTCAAACGAAGGTCTTTTTTAAATATGTAAATTGTGCAAAACTCTGCGTATAACCCTGTGGATTGCCTGTTGGTGGAGGTGTGGAAAAGAGCAGCTTGTCCACATTAAAATAATGAGGTACTTTCCTGCCCTTAGAGTTATCCTCAAACGCTGTGTATAATTCTGGGTACAACTTTGTGGATTAATGGTTGATAATTGGCAAGCTCAACAGATTGACAAAAACTTGCATGGACGAAGCAGTTTCTATGGTGGATATAGTGGATATTTAGAATATCCACTTGGAGTGATAAAAAAACCAGCCTTGGGGAGCTGGTTTTTAGACCCCGGATATTTCGCGTTGCGAAATTCCGGGGATGCTTGTGTATCGGGCTTCTGGTGTGCAATCACTATGTCATTCTGATCCCCGCTATGCAGCACCAAGGATGACATCTGTTCACCCTCCCCTAACCCCTCCCTTAAAAGGGAGGGGAAATAGAGATGAGATTACTCAATCGCCGCGCCGCTCTTATAAGCAAACCGGCCGCAATCTACAGTTAAAATATGTTCTGCAGAATGGCCTCGTCCGCGGAACGCTTCAAAGTTAGCGAACGGAAACCGCATATTGCCAATTACCTTAAATACCTCTGATGAATTACCGCACTTCACTACCGCACCATCTGGATGTTTAGAGTCATCAGAAATATTAGCGTCCACACTCATCGTACCCAAATCACTATCCGAAATCTGCTGAACAGCTTCGAATCGGAAACCTAAACCGCGGAACACAGCTTCGCTGGTAAAACCACGCCGCTTGCCGTTTTTTCCGACAAACCAAACTGTAGCATCGCCGCCCTTAATTAAGGTGCCTTCGGCTGGCAATACTGGCTTATCACTAATACTCACATCCGCAGGTTGGCTAGATAAAATAATAATATTTTCGAACTTCATTCCGCGGGCATGAAACACAGCCGCACCACGGAAAGGCATCAACCTACAAGCTGCCGCTAAATACACCGTTGGTGAATCACCAATCTTATACAACCGACCGTTAATTAGTTGGTTGCCGCAATTATATTTCACCACTGGCTCATCCTTAGATTCTTCGGCATCGGACTTCTGAAAACTGCCTTGTAAAATTACTGATCCAGTTGCGGCATTACCTTCTACGTCGTCGATAATGATGCGAATACTATTCCCTGCCACCGAGATAGTGTTACCAATCGCAATAGTCGGCTCACCACCTCCTGCGGAAAGCACAATTGTTAAGACCTTGCCATCATCACCCCAACTGGCCGATTGAATTTCACCATTGGCATCAAGCATAGATTTGCCTGCCGATACACTAAACTCGTCTTCCAAATTTTCGTTAGTGATATCGAACTTATTGGTAGAGTGAGAGAAAGTTAAGACGATACTATCACCTAATTTCCCAGCAGTAGCGCCAGTGTCCTTTGCCTGGGCTTTCACTAATGTAACATCCTCCGCTAACTCATCTGCGTGCAGTGGCGTTGTACTTAAAGCCC
Organism: Candidatus Doudnaibacteriota bacterium; assembly: GCA_035327465.1. Lineage (GTDB taxonomy): Bacteria > Patescibacteriota > Doudnabacteria > UBA920 > UBA920 > UBA920. Next base: position 7,461 of record DAOLDG010000018.1, on the reverse strand, counting down.
CTAAGGCTAGCGCGACAACTCCGAGCGCGTACACTATTTGTTTCATAATATTAGAATTAATGATGTTTTTTTCATTATAGCCTATTTTTAGCATAATTTTTACTAAGAAATAAAAAATCTAACTGTATGGAAATTTTCATAAATGCAAGTTTCGCTAAGTAAATGTTTAACAATTTTCTGAATATTTACACAAGCTAGCCTGCGCTATCAAAAAACCCAGTAACATAATTGGGTTTCTTTTTTTACGATATTAGTTTATACCAACGCTTTGCCCACTGTGGTGCTCGACGCGCGCGGCGTAATCCGGGCTTGCTATT
>DAOLDG010000018.1:0-7044 GCA_035327465.1 Candidatus Doudnaibacteriota bacterium | reverse complement strand
AGTACTAACGCTTTGCCCACTGTGGTGCTCGACGCGCGCGGCGTAATCCGGGCTTCTTGCGTTCCTTTTTGCGATCATCTCTGGTAAGAAAGCCGTTCTTCTTTAACACCAATCGGACATTATCACTTAACGAAGCCAAAGTTTGCGCCACACCATGACGCACTGCTTCTACTTGAGAAGTTCGGCCACCGCCAGCTACATGCACTACAAAATAATACTCACCCATTAAGCCTGTTAAAGACAACGGCTGTAATGCCATGGCTTGCTGCTGCTTTTCCGAAAAATAATCCTTAAAAGCTTTTTTATTAACAATAATGTCGCCGCTACCAGCGAACATTCGAACATTCGCAATAGCGGTCTTGCGCCGACCAGTAGCAAAAACATACTTGCCGCTGGCAGGCTTAGCATGACCCTCGGTTTTTAAAACCTTTGGCTTTGCATCGGCTATAACAGACTTTGTTGCTGTTTTAGCAGGAGCTTTTTTAGCAGGAGTCTTTTTTGCTACCGCTTTCTTGGCTGCGGTTTTCTTTGCTGGGGTTTTCTTAGTTACCATATTACTTTAATTCTTTATCTATCTTATAAGTATGTTTATCGCCTTTTACTAATTTTAGACGCGATACCAATTTCTTGCGAAACTTTATCTCGTCTAACATCGAAAAGACAGCGCGACGCAATACATCATCGGGTCGGCGTACAATTTCATCTTTCAAAAACTTGGTCTTAAGGCCGCCCAAATAACCGCTATGGCTATAATACTTTTTTTGTTCAACCTTACGACCAGTAAATTTTAGTTTATCCACATTAACCGCAACCACAAAATCGCCCATATCCATATGAGGAGTAAAACTGCGCTTGTGTTTACCGCGCAAGATATTAGCAATCCGAGTGGCTACTCTGCCCATAGTCTGGCCAGAAGCATCAATCTGATACCAAGTGCGGGACACTTCACTAGCTTTTGGTAATGTAATCTTTTGAGTCTTCATAATTAGGTGTTTGTCATCCTGAACGCAGTGAAGAATTTTGCTTGCTGCAATTCTTCGCTCCACTCAGAATGACAAATAGATGGTTATTATTCTACAAATTCGAGAACTGCTTTAGAAGCACCGGCCTTTGGATTATTTAGTTTAGTAAGGCGCAGGTAGCCGCCACTGCGTTCGGCAAACTTTGGTCCATAAACTTCTAGGGCTTTTGCAGTAGCATTGCGAGAAAGTTTGGATAACAACAAACGACGGTTATGCAAAGTGTTCTCCTTGGCGCGAGTAATTAATTTTTCTAAGTAAGGCTTTACAGCGCGGGCATTACTATAAGAAGTTTCGATGCGTTCGTATAAAATTGCAGACGAAGCCAAAGATCGCAACAGTTTTCTGCGATGATCCGTACCTCTACCAAATTTTTTCTTCTTGCGATGTCTCATATAAAATTTTTAGCTTATTGTCATCCTAACCCCGCTTCGGAAAGAAGGATTTGTATTTAGATTCTTCGTGGAGTTTTGCCCCCAGGTTGCTCGAAAGACTCAAAATAACAGGATGTTCTTAGAATGACAGGATATTAATTAAGCAGTGCGTCCTAACAAGTCCATAATTTCGGCAATAGTCTTTTCGCCTAAACCAGCAATATTCTGAATATCCTCATCGGTCATAGCGCGCAATGCTTCGATAGTAGTGATGCCAGATTTCTGCAAGGCGTTCTTTGCGCGGTTGGATAATGTTGTATCATCGATGGGAGTGCCTTCTTCTACAACAGGAGTATCTTCCACAACAATAGGAACTTCGGCTTCGGCAGCTGCCTCCTGTAAGCTGGCTGCTTCTTGCATCATTTCGAGGCGCTCTGCCCCTTCACTGTTAAATAAAGTACTAAAGTGATCTACCAGAATATTAGAGGCTATGTCGATTGCTTCTCCGCCAGTTATCGTGCCATCGGTTTCCATTCGCAGTACCAACTTATCGAAGTTAGTCATACCCCCAACGCGAACGTTGGAAATATCATAATACACGCTACGTACTGGGGTGTAAATAGCATCTACTGCCAACATCCCAGCTTCCAAATTTTGATGTTCGCGAGCTTCCACTGGCTCGTAACCACGGCCCTGCTCTACAATTAATTCCATTTCTAAATCGGCGTTCTTGTTGTCCAATGTACAAATATACAAATCTTTATTAGCAACTTCGACTTGATCGGTTTCGGTAATCATCTCGGCAGTCACCACGCCCTCGCCTTTTGCTTTTAAACTTAACCGAACGGGTTCGAGAGAAAAACTACGCAAACGCAACTGCTTTAAATTTAAAATAATTTGAATAACATCTTCTTTCACGTTTGGAATCGCCGAAAATTCATGGTCAGCGAATTTGATTTTCACAGCGGTAACAGCCGCGCCAGGCATCGACGAGAGTAATACTCGACGAAGCGCGTTGGCAATAGTAACACCGTAGCCAGGATACAATGGCTCGAGTGTTAACTCATACTGATTACCATCAAGGTGTTGAATCTTGGCTCGATTCGGTAATGGAATTGGTTGCATGGGTGCCCCTTTCACCAGACGCTTTGGCCAAAAGTCTTGTGTCTGCGTTGGTGTTAATTAATTAGCTCATTGTCATTCTGACCCCGCTTAGCGGGAAAGAATCTCGAGATGAGATCCTTCGGCCAAGGCCTCAGGATGACGATAAAATTAAATTCTAGAATAATGTTCAACAATCAACTGCGTATCGATTAAGTTGCCGATCTGCTCCGGAGTTGGACTCGACAGCACTTTACCAGAAAAGTCTTGTGCTTTGAGTTCTACCCAATCTTGAGTCTTAAAGTTCTTCAGAACTTCCTTTTGGGTTTGCATATACTTCGAATCTTTTTTATTCTCGCGAACCGAAATAATATCACCGGGTAGGGTTGCATAAGACGGAATATCTACCTTTTTACCATTAACCTCGAAGAAACCATGATTTACTAATTGACGGGCTTGAGCGCGAGTCGCGGCGAAGCCTAGGCGGAACACAACGTTATCCAGGCGGAGTTCGAGCATTGCTAAAAGATAATCACCTGTTACACCTTTACGGCGAGAAGCTTTCTCGAAGTAACGCAAAAATTGCCGCTCTGTTACGCCGTAGTTAATCTTGGCCTTTTGCTTCTCTCGCAACTGCAATCCGTATTCCGAAATTCGGGTTCGGCTTTGGCCGTGTTGGCCAGGCGCAAAATTACGCTTTTGCAAAATCTTCGCGTCTTTATCGGTGAAGGCAAAACCTAGCCGTCGCGCTCTTTTAACTTTTGGTCCTGTATATCGCATGATATTTAGAAATAATAAATCGATAGATTGCAGAGCTTCTACACTCTGCGTACTTTCTTGGGACGAACACCACCATGAGGAGTTGGGGTGCGATCTTTAATACTAATAACGGTTAACCCCGCGCCGAGCAAAGCGCGAATAGCTTGCTCGCGGCCAGAGCCAATACCTTTAATAAAAATTTCAACTTCTTGCAAGCCACGATCTTTCACGCGGGTAAGTACGTCTTCCATAGTTTTACCACCTGCGTATGGAGTAGACTTCTTAGAACCTTTAAAACCTGCCTTACCAGCGCTTCCCCAAGCTACTACATTACCGTTAACATCCGTAACAGAAATAATAGTGTTGTTGTATGTAGAATTGATAAAAATCTTGCCTTTTGCAATCTTTTGCTTAGACTTCTTTTTCTTACCAGACTTAATCTTGCTAGCGATATCTACTTCGGCAGTAGCTTCGGTCGCATCAACAGTAGCAGCTGGCGTAGCAGTTGCTTGAGCCTCTTCGTTTTTAGTTGTTAATTCTTTATCGGACATTTGAAATAATTAGTAGATTATTATAATCGGGGCTTAAAATAGGATTTTCATGGTTGAGCCGAATTCGCGAAGCCAGCGAGTACCGAGCGAAGCGTACTAATAGTACGCAGAGCGAGGAACAGAGCTGGCGACAAAGAAGTCGGCCAAAGCTGTTCGCAAGTCCGGACTTGTTCTGGACTGAAGAACAGCGTCCATGGAAGTCCTAGGTCTTGTCGGAGGCTTTCTTACGGCCCGACCCCGCAGTCCGGCGAACATTACCGTGACGGGTGCGAGAATTGGTCTTAGTGCGCTGACCGCGTACTGGCAAACTCTTGCTGTGGCGAGTGCCGCGATATGAGCCAATTTCTTTAAGGCGCTTAATGTTTAGCAAGACTTGCTGTTTGAGGTTACCTTCGGTCTTAAAGTTCTTGTCGATAAATTCGCGCAACTTATCTAATTCGGCATCGCTTAAATCTTTGGTGCGAGTATCTGGACTAACTTTAGTTTCCACTAAAGCCTTTTTAGCCAAGGTCGGACCCACGCCATAAATATATTGAAGTGATGCTTCAATTCTTTTTTCGGTAGGAATGTTTACTCCGGCAATTCTTGCCATATCTTCTTAAATATTTAATAACAATAAAAACGCCTTAGGCATCCTAAAATAAGATTAGCCTTGGCGCTGCTTGTGCTTCGGAACTTCGCAAATAACGTAAACACGGCCAAATCGCTTTACGATTTTGCACTTCTTACACATCGGTTTTACGCTTGCTCGTACTTTCATAAATATTATCCTTAGCGCATATGCAGCTAATTGAGGAAACTTAAGTTTCCACGGCTTCGCATATAGCGAGCCGAGTCAAACTATTTTAATCTGCGGGTAATGCGTCCTTTAGAAAGGTCGTAAGGTGTAACTTCGAGAAGCACTTTATCTCCCGGTAAAACGCGAATTCTGTGAAGCCGCATCTTGCCAGAGAGGTGTCCTAGTATCACCTGACCAGAGTCCAATTGAACGCGAAAAACAGTATTAGGTAAACTTTCGATAACTTTACCCTCAAGTTCTATAGTCTGATTTTGTTCGGAACTACCCAAATTCTTGGAATTCTTAGGATACTGATAACTTTCACAATTTTAACACAGTTTTGAGATTTGTCAACAAATTTTATGCTCATGTGTCAATATTTGACAAAAAGTTATAGATGTGTTATGATATCGTCACATCAAATTTAGGAGGAAATAAAAAATGAAAATGTTGACATTCGTAGTGGCGCTGAGCACACTCGGGTTCATAGGTTGGGTTGTCACGAGAACAGTTGCAAGCATCCAATATGACAGGGGGTGTGGTGGTCACTTAAAAAGAGCGGCTGACGCCAACACGATTGATTTAGCCGTTCTGGAATTAGAGATTGCGGTGAAATACCTTGAAGCCAATAATATGACTTCGGGTTATACCTCAATTATCTACCAGACTCCCGATGAAGATGTAGGATTTTTTTACTCGAACCTCAAAGCCTCTTTAGAGGAACTGAAAGGGATATCACCTGAAGCCACTCCTTTAGAGCGGAGCAACATATTAATGAAGCTCCGAGAGACTCTATTGGATAATGGAGAACGAGCAACCGTAACTACCAAACCTCCAGGAATCAGTATTTTTCCCCACAATACTAAACTCTTTATCTGGATTCTGACAATGGGTCCAACAAGCATTTTTTTCGGGACGTTACGCCTGTTAATATGGATGGAAAATAATTGAATAGCTCGGCTATTTAGCGGCTAGTGCCACCAAGTAAATTGGTGGCTTTTTTTATTACCCCTGAGCGCACATCTCAGGCAAAGCCTGAGATGACGCGAAGCCTGGAGTCCGCCAGTTGGCGGACGGAAGAGGTAAAAGAGATTTAATATTTTGCTTTGCATATTGAGCAAAACAAAATATTAGTAGCCCGTTAGGGCGAACGGCGAAGCCGTAATATCTATTTCACAACCTCGACGCGGATTTTGGAGCTAACTCGAGGAAACGACTTTTGCCAACTTGGCGCCAATTTCATATCTACTCTTTCAATATCTGGGTTATTTTGGAGTATCTCCCCTGCCTCGGCTTGAGATTTGGCCGCTAATTGATTAGCCAAATCCACACTGTCGATGTTTGGTAAAGCCACACTTTCGTAGTGAAGGGACAACTGCATTACTCCTGCCTCAAAATCGAGTCGGCCAATTTTATTCACTACAACATCGAGCTCTGGCGATTGCAAAGTTTTATCTTCACCCAAAGTTTGCTGCAAGCGACTTCGCACCATTTGCCGCAACTCGTTTTCATTAAAGGCCAAGCCTCGAATCGACACTGTTCCACTCGCGGTAAAAGTTGTGGTTTCTGTGCCTTCTGGTCGATCGGTTGTAAAATTTTGCAAATCCACCGCATATGCGCCATCTACTAACTTACGATTCTCTGGCAAGCCACGATTGATTTCATCAACTGCATTCCGAATTAATTCTTTTTGCGCACTACTAATATCTTCAGTCGAAATTACCGAAACAAACCGAGACGAACCACCAATTACTTGCGTTACAGCTTTAGCATAAAGACGTTGTGGTTGGCTACCAAATGATTGATTATTTATTTCTAACCGAGTTCCCGCTGGTAAGTTAAAATCTTCTCCCCCATCAGCGGCGATTATATCGGCCACTGTAGCATTAGTATCACTATTGGGATTCTCTAGCGCCACAATATTATTTTGATCCTCGGTAAAATAATAAGATTTGCTACCTGCAGTAAGTACTGTGGTGGAGGAACGCAAGTTGAGCGGACTACCAGTAAGATTATAAATCGTAACGCGACCCTGCGCTTTAGCTCCCACTTCTTTTTTCCCATTCACATTAAATAAATTAGATACTTCTTTTGTTTCACTGGTAGCAGTAGCTGGTAATGTAAGTCTGCTTACATCCATCGCGAGGGCATTACTATTAATAGTTAGCTCTAAATCACGAGTCACATTCTGACCTTTCGCGTAAACCGTTACATTCGCAGACGGCAACACTGCGAACACCAATACTAACACTGTGATTAAACTAATCACCACAAAACTAGTTGCCCACTTCCAATAACTTCGCTTGCGGGGGAGCTGCTTATCACGGCTCTCTGGCGGCAAAAACATATTATCCGATAATGGTGTGGCATTCTCGTCATTATTTACAAGCCAGTCGCTCGGTAAGTTTGCCGCCGCTACCTGACTTTTAGATTTGTAAACTTTTGAGGAATTTACTTTGGGC
>DAOLDG010000017.1:0-9975 GCA_035327465.1 Candidatus Doudnaibacteriota bacterium | reverse complement strand
ATATTTTACTGTATTTCACAAAATTGTCAAGATTGCGAGATTGGCTAATGCTTGGAGCTTTAGTTAATAATATTGCACAAACATCTATGCGCGGACGAAAATGGGCATATTCTGGATATTTCGCTAAGAACCACTGCACACTACTAATAATCCTTTTTTGCTTAAAATAAGAAATACTTTCTTCTGGCAAGCCAAACTTTACCGCAATGCGGGTTTTTACTTCTATAAATGTTAGTAAATCTTTCCGACGAGCAATTACATCTATTTCCCCTAATTGTTTCCCGCTTCTATTAAATGAATTGCGTAACAACACTTGAAAGCCCGCGCGTTCGTATAAACGCGCTGCATAAGCTTCGCCCCAAGCTCCTAAAATGATTGAGTCCTGCATAGTTCCAGCCTAGCAGGTTCTAGATAAAATCCAGTTAAAGTTATTATCAAATTGGAATAAAGAAAACAGCCAGATGGCTGTAAACTCTTAACGTTGCTGTAAATATTTATCTTTAAGTTGCTGTCTTTGGTGATTAACCACATCATGTGGATATTGTCTCCAAAAATATCTGATTGGTTGAATCAAAAATGCCAATCCAACCAATGCAACCAACAATGCGGCAAAGCGAGTGCCTAAGGTGTTAACGAACTGACTTCGGAGCAGAAACCAAAACATTTCTAACAACCCAATCGTGATAAAAATCGAACTGATTCTAGCCAAAGTTGGTTTCACTAATGCATTCTTAGAGACAGCTCGGTAAATCATTAGAATTATTCCCAACACTAATACAGCAACACCAAACCATAAAATGATTTGGTCTGTTAAAGTGATGCCGTTAAAACGATCGATACCGAACCAAAATTGAGAACTTGTAAATACAGACCAGTTGATAGATTCGAACATAACTTTCCTGTCCCTAGCACTAAAAGCAACTTGGGATTTATTAATAGATCCCAACTGGCCCGCGTCCAGTTTTACCAAAACTGTGAAGGACTTGCAGCTGTCGGGATGACTTTTTTAACTACTCTATTTTATATTTTAGATTAAATTTTTGCAAGCAAATAACCATAGCCGGCCGGCGATTCCGAACTTAATTCGAAAGAGGCCAACTAGAAATCTATATCTTATCAGTTGAACAAAAATTAAAGGCTAATAGACTCCCGATCTTACCGCAAGCGAGCAAAGAATAATAGTAATGTGATTACTGCTTCTCGAATACCATTGCGTAATGGTACAAATCTGCGTCTAAATCTTTGGAGTGACGAAAACCAACACCCTCTAATTCATGGCGAATTTCTTTTTCGGACACTCGCTTCTCCATTGCAGGACCAAATGGACTAGTTTCGGCTTTCCAATCTACTACTAGTAATTTACCACCGCTCTCTAGCAAAGCATATGCATTGCGAATTAATGCTTCCCGGTTTTTCACTTCATGGATAATGCTAGCCATGATAACCACATTCTCGCCGCCATGTGGCAAAACATCTAGAGGTTTTTCCAAATCGGCTTTATAAACCTCGACATTTTGAAGGTTAGTTTGCATAGTAATCGATTTGGTAGCGGTAAGTTTGGATTCTTGTACATCAATTGCTGCCACTCGGCCAGTATTGCCCACCAATTTTGCTGCTGCTGTTGTATAAAAACCGCTGCCACAACCAAGATCAGTGACACGGTCACCTGGTTTTAGACCAACTTGGCCAACTATTTTTTGTGGGTTCACGAATTTCATAACTCACCTTGGATGTTTCTTTACCGTCCCGCTAAGCTAAGCGGGACCGCTCGAAGACTACGTATTTATTTGAGTTTGTATTTTATATCCGCCGTCCACTTGAGAAGGGGCTGGCTAGCGCGCGAGCCCGCCTCTGGCGGGCGAAACAAAGCGCCCTGAGCAAGTGGACGGTTAAAGAAAAATGTCTATTATATTTCTACTTCTCTTTGCAAGCGTTCGAGTTTGGTTACTTTGTTTCCATCCAGCTCTACTAATAGAGCATTGGCAATCGCTGGGCCTTCTTCGGGAATTTCGAGTTTGAATTTTCCGGTTTCTAAGTATGGTGCGAGCGAACTTTCTGGTTTAACTCCAAGCACCGAATCTCTGGCGCCGGTCATTCCGATATCTGTCTGGTATGCCAAGCCTTTTGGAAGTATTTTTGTGTCTGCTGTCGGGATATGCGTGTGAGTGCCGTACATAATTGTCGCGCGACCATCAACATGCCAAGCAAAGGCGTTCTTTTCGCTCGTTGCTTCGGCGTGCAAATCTACAATGATTATATCATCTTTTTGCGCTTCATTAGAATATATTTCATCGAATGCAAAAAATGGGTTTGAGATAGAACCACGAAACTGTTTTTCGAAGAAAACTTGTCCACCTAAATTTATTACCAAATATTGTTGATTGTTTTTAGAGAAGCGGTAAAAACCTTGGCCTGGGACTAACCCCTCCCCGACCCTCCCCTCACGAGGGGAGGGAGAAAGAAATGTGTCGGCCACCCCTCCTTGAAAAGGAGAGGAAATACTACTATCTCCCAGCGAAGTGTAATTGGCAGGGCGAATAATGTTATGAAATTTTTCGAAGCATTCTTCGGCGCGAGCACCGCTATCGAAAACATGATTGCCTGATGTGTAAACATCAAAACCTAATTCATTTAAATCTTCAATATGTTTCGTAATTATTCCTTTGCCATGAGTCAGATTTTCGACATTACCAATAATCACATCTGGATTATGTTCTTGTTTCCACAAAGGGCAAACCTGCGCCAGCGCATGCCTGCCAGGGCGTCCCATAATATCTCCGATGATTAAAACTTTGCTCATACATAAAGAGTCATCCCTGGCGAGCCAAGGTAATGAGGCGAGACCGGAGATCCACTAGACAATAAATGGATTCCCGGTTCTTCATCCCGCTTCGCGGTGCTCAGCCCAGGAATGACAGAAAAATTATCTTGCATACTCAATTACTCTAAAGTCGCGGATTACGTGCACGCGAATTTCACCTGGGAATTTAAGTTCATTCTCTAGGCGATTGGCAATTTCACGAGCTAACTTTTGACAAGCGTAATCATCAAGCGCGTTAGGGGTTACAAAAACACGGAGTTCGCGACCGCCTTGAATGGCGTAAGTCTTCTCTACGCCTTCGAACGAATTTGCGATGGCTTCCAAATCGCCAAGTCTCTTCACATAGTTTTCGAAGCTATCTTTACGAGCACCAGGGCGACTTCCAGAAATACCGTCCGCGGCATCAACAATCATCGCTTCAATCGAAAGCGGCGCGCGATGACTAGCATGTTCAGCCACGTCCGTGTCGTGGTGATGAGATTCGATGGCTTCAATAACTTTATCGTCCAAACCGAATTTTTCGGCAATACGGCGGCCGATTTCAACATGAGTACCTTCCATGTCTTGGTCGAGAGCCTTACCGATATCGTGCAGCAGCGCGCCCTGCTTAACCAGCTGCTCATCCGCGCCGAGCTGCTGCGCAATTAGCGCCGCAATCTTGGCCATTTCCACCGAATGCAGTAAAATGTTCTGTCCATACGAAGTACGGAACATTAAGCGACCAACTAAGTGAACCAACTTTGGCGGGAAAGTGGTAATACCCAATTCGTAAACAGCGTCTTCACCAGCCTGCTTAATCTTTTCGTTAACCTCGGCTTTACTCTTCTCGTAGGCTTCCTCAATGCGGGCCGGATGAATACGGCCATCCGACAACAACTTTTCTAAAGTAAGTTTGGCGATGTAGCGGCGAATGGAATTAAAGCCAGAGATGACCACTGTGTCTGGAGAATCATCAATTAAAATTTCCACGCCCATCAATTGTTCGAAGGCGCGAATGTTGCGGCCTTCTTTACCAATGATACGGCCTTTCATTTCTTCGTTAGGAATTACAACCGTTGTGGTAGTGCTTTCGGCGGTAACTTCGGTAGCAATGCGCTCGATAGCTTGCGCCACGATTTTACGAGCTTCTTTCTCGGCATTATCATGAGCCTTGTTTAACAACTTGCGGTGCAATCCTAGCATTTCTTCGGAAATAGATTTCTCGGCATTATCTAGAAGAACTTTTTTCGCTTCTTCTTTATCCATTCCTGCAATTTTTTCTAAGTTTGCAAGCTGTTTAGCACGAAGCTCTTTAATTTCTTCTTGTTGCTTAGCAACTTCGGCTTGCCTGGCTTCCAACTCTTGAGTTTTGTGCTCTAAAGTATTTGTCTTTGCGTCTAAATCTTTTTCACGACGATCGATTCTATCTTCGAAGCGAACAATTTGAGCACGAAAATCTGCTTCCGCTTTTTTCGCTTGCTCGGTAATCTCCAAAGCATTAGCTTTGGCTTCGATTAACATTTCTTTCTCTTTGCTTTTAGCGTCCTCAAGAATTTTTTCGGCACGCGCTTCGGCATTACCGACCTTCTTAGACATCATTTGCTGACGAGCGATGTAGCCAATAACGGCTCCGATGGCAAGTCCGCCAATTAAATATGCAATTAACATAAAAACCTTTCAACTTAATTGAAGGTTTTGGGTTAAATATTTGCTTATAACTACAAAATAACCTTACAAAAGGTTTAACTGACTTAACACGGATTGTATGTCTCGACCGATTTCCTGTTGGAAATGGGGAGTTTTTTCTAAAGAAATAGTAGTTAAATACATATATTTACACCCAGAACTTTCAAATCAGAGATTATAATCTAATTTTATGAGCTTAATATACCACCTTTTAACCACGCCGGTCAAATTACTAGATAGGTTGAAAAATAACAATAAAGCCGATAAGATTAAAGAGTAATTATTAATTTTTTAATCTCATGAACGAAACATTCGAATTTGATGACTTTGATTTCGCCCCAAAAGTTGGTCAGCCGGCGCCGGAATTTTCCGACTTGCAAAGCTACCATAAAGGCGAATTTCATAAAGTCGCCCTTAGCGACTATAAAGGAAAGTGGCTGGTATTATTTTTCTACCCGCGTGACTTTACATTTATCTGCCCAACCGAAATTGAAGAGTTTGGTCGACTCTATCCAGAATTTCAAAAACTTAACTGCGAAGTTCTTGGTGCAAGCACCGATAGCGAATATGCGCATAAAGCTTGGTACGAAACCGATGCAAGACTAAAAGATGTAGAATACCCAATCGTTGCCGACACAACACAGGAGCTGGCAGATATGTACGGCGTACTCGATGAAGATGGCAGTGCGCAGCGCGGAACTTTCGTGATTGACCCAGAAGGAATCTTAAAGTTTGCTCTGGTCTCCGCCGATTCTGTTGGCCGCAATATTCAAGAAACTTTGCGTGTAGTGGAAGCAGCTCAAACTGGCGAGAAATGTCCGGCTAATTGGGCGAAGGGTAAAGAAACCCTTGGAAAGGCTTAAAAACATGTACGAAGCGAAACAATTTGAAAGTATCAATGGAGTTTCCGGTCTTTCAGAAAAGTTAATGAAAGAACATTACAAACTCTACGAGGGATATGTTAAAAAAGCCAACGAGATTGAAGAGAAGTTAAAGACTGTAGACTTAACTTCCGCGAATGCAACGCAGTCCGATTTGCGTTCGTTAAAACTTGGCTATTCATTTGCGGTGAACGCTATCAAAAGCCACGAACTGTATTTTGGGAATTTATCTGGAGACGGAAAAGCGCCAGAGGGCTGGATTGGTTCTAAAATCGCCGATACCTTTGGCTCTTATGATAACTGGTTAGCCGATATGAAGGCAACCGGAATTGCTGCTCGCGGCTGGGTTTGGTTTGCCTACGACTGGCAAAACGGCTCGGTATTCAACTACTTAGGAGATGCCCATGATGCTTTCCCTATCTGGCATGCGACCCCATTAGTAGCTCTCGACGTTTACGAACATGCTTACTTTATGGATTATGGCGTGGCTCGTGCCGATTACATAGAAGCGTTCTTCAAAAATCTCGACTGGAACGGCGCCGAACAACTGGCAAGCAGTACAGGTATGGATAAAATGTAGATTTAAAAACACCCTCATGACGAGGGTGTTTTTTATTTAGCAACAGCTTTTTTAGTAGACTTCTTGTTCTTACTTAAAGCGGTTTTAGATTTAGTAGTATTCTTACGAACGCGTGGGGTGTTATCACGAAGCTTGCGGACATAATATAGTTTGCTTTGGCGAACTAAATCGTCTTTTACAATTTCAATCTTTGCAATATTTGGCGAGTGAAGTGGGTAGATACGTTCGACACCTACGCCATTTGAAATCTTACGAACCATAAATGTTGCGTTGCTACCCTTGCCGCCTTTGCGAGCGATTACCAAACCTTCAAAAATCTGAATACGTTCTTTACCACCTTCTTTAATACGGTTGTGAACTTTGACAGTATAACCAGTTTTAAAGTCTGGGATTTCTTGAAGTTGCTCTGCTTTTAAATTCTTTACAATTGACATATCTATGTATTAATTGAATCTCGGATGTCCCGCATGCCTAAGGCGATGGTTGTTTCCGGAACGATGTCAGAGTGACATCGCTTTCTTACTATCTAAATTTGATAAAGTAGTTTTTAAATCTTTAGGCAACTCGCTAACTGCTTCTATCCAAGATTCGTCCGGTAATTGAACTTCTATCTTTTTAGCATGCAGGAATTGTCTACCTAGGTTTAACTTCATTGCCGACTTACCGCCGTAGAGTTCATCACCAACTAGCGGAAAACCATGAGAAGAAAAATGAACGCGAATCTGGTGCGTTCTACCTGTGTGTAATTTTACAACAACTAAGCTGTAAAAGTCAACCCCGCCACCTCCCTCTTCCCCCTCCTTGTGAGGAGGGGATGATAAATATTCGAGCACCCGATATTCGGTCAACGAAGGCTTCGGAGCCACCATTTGAGCTATATTCGTGGTGTATTTACGGAAGTCCTTCTTACTCTTTCCCAGAGGTTCTTCGAAAAAACCGTGAGATTGAGGCATTTTCCCGCAAACCAAAGCAATATATTCCTTTTTGACTTTACGCTCAGCAAAAGCATCTTTGAGATGTTCATAAATCTCTTGCGTGAGCGCAACCATCATCACGCCGCTGGTATCCTTATCGAGGCGATGCACAATGCCGCTGCGGCCTTCTTCACCCACCAACCGAATGTCCTTAAAATGATAGAGCAAGGCTTGGGCCAACGAATCGCCTTTGAAACCAGCGCCAGGATGAACAACTAACCCAGCTGGTTTATCGATAATTAACAAACCATGATTGTTATACAAAGTTTTTAATGGAATGTTTTTTGGTTCGAGAGAATCATCGACAACCTCTGTTGGTGCGTACGAAATTTCATTATCTTTGCGAACAGCAAAATGAGGAGAAGTTATTACTTCACCGTTTACTTTCACATGACCCGCTTCAATATCTTTCTGAATTTTCCCGCGCGAAAACTCTGGCAATTGCTTTGCTAAATATTTATCCAAACGAATTTTTAATTCTGCGACTGTGAATTTTTTCATGAGATTTGGTTATAGATGTCATTCTGATACCAAGCTTGTCGAAGGGGAAGAATCTCTCCCTGAGATCCTTCGACCTACGGCCTCAGCATGACGGATAAAGTACGGCCTCAGCATGACCAGGGTTTTAAGTAAGAATAACCCTCCCCTAACCCCTCCCTCACGAGGGAGGGGAAGAGACCATTCGCTCGCTTAGGATAAGATAGAGCTATTTCATTAAATCTGGACGGCGCTTTTTGGTTCGCTTAAGTGCTTCCTCGCTCCGCCATTTGGCTACATTTGCATGATGCCCAGTTAGCAATACTTTGGGAACACGCATTTTTTTACCATTTACTTCGAAAACTTCTGGTTTAGTGTACTGGGGGTATTCGAGAAGTCCTTCGGAAAAACTTTCGGCATCTGCAGATTCGTCTTTTCCAAGCACACCCGGAACCAGTCGCAACACCGCTTCGCTAATAACCAACGCCGGAAGCTCTCCACCCATCAACACATAATCACCTATCGACATCTCTTCATCAGCAAATTTACGCACCCGCTCATCAAATCCCTCGTAACGGCCGGAGACAAAAACTATATGTTCGTATTTCGAGAGTCGTTTGGCGTGCGCCTGAGAAAAAGGTTTTCCTTGGGGAGTTAGCAAAACCACACGCGTGCTCTTTTTGCGACCGCGGGTCTTCTGTATTGCTTTCACTACCACATCGGGACGCAGTACCATTCCCAAGCCGCCGCCGTACGGTTTGTCGTCAACGGTCTTTCTAGCGTCTAATCCGAACTTGCGTAAATCTACCGACAAAAATTTAACCAAGCCTCGCTTGATAGCACGAGAGATAATACCAAAATCAGAGTACTGTTGAATGAACTCTGGAAATAATGTAATTATAGAAATTTGAATCTTCTTTTTCATATTTAAAGTCTAACACAAACCGGACTACAATATTTTAGTAGAAACTAAAACCCGCAACTCTAGATTTGCGGGTTTTGTTTTGAAGTAATTAGTAGAAGTTCTGTGATTTGCCCAAATTCGAGGAATTCAGTGAGCACCGAGCGAGCCGTACTAAAGGTACGGTGAGCGAGGAGCGAAACTGATGACAAAGAAGTTGGGCAAAAGCTTTATTACAGCTCGGGCTTTGCCCGAGTGAAATAAAGCGTTCACGAACTTCTAAAAACTAAAGTTTGAAGTCATCCATATCTGCCTGCACATCTTCGTTAGAAGTAGCAGCAGGAGCGTTATCATCGCGATGTTCGCGACGAGGACCACGGTGAGAACCTTCTGGTTCGTAAATCTTCAAGTTAACGCGAGCCTTATGCTTAGCCCCTACCACGCGCAATAATGTGCGGAGAGCTTTTGCAGTTTGACCCATACGGCCAATAACCTGCCCCATATCATTAGGGTTGATGTGTAAAGTAATCAGAACGCCCATTTCGTCTACACTGCGTTCGGTCTTCACGTCATCCGGATTATCAACCAGCGATTTAACTACGTATTCTACAAACGCTTGGTCTTGTTCTTCTGGCATATTCGTAAATTTCTGCGATAGGTATTTCTCGGCTTTCGACCTTGGTGGGTATTCCCACTACCAGCCATCTATTGCTTTGGTAGCATATCAAAAATTTTCTTAAACGTCAATTTTAAAACCAACCCCTAAGACAAGGAGTTGGTTTAGAATTAACATTATTGTGTTTCCATTAAGGAGCGGTTTCGGTACGAGTCGGAATACCAGAACCAATTGTGAAGACTTCTGGTAAAGTACTAACGGTTCGCGAAACCAAACTAGAAGCGACGTCGGCAAAGTTCTGGAACCAATGTAGAGTTGTGGCTGGGCCACCAGGGTTCGAAATCGTAGCACGAACAATGAAGCTACACACTTCGCCTGGATCCATCGTACCAATATTATAAGGTCCAACACCAGAGCCACTCGCACAGCTATTAAACGCGCTCACAAATTGTACATTTTCTAGATTTTGAAGCTTGCCAATATTCTCGGTAACCGACACATTATTTAAAGTTTCGGTTCCCGAATTACGGACACAAATCTCGAAATGAACAATATCGCCAGCTTGGTAAATTAAGCTATCTGGTAAAGCAAGGTTTGAAGAACTACTGCAACGTTCACCTGCAAGCAAACTAGAACCGGCAATAATCCGCTTGTACGAACCTTCTAAACTAGCTTCGCAAGGAATTGGCACCACGCCATTACTTACCCCAGAAGCAGATTCAACGGAAGCTCCAATAGCGGCAGTAACCACATAGTAATTCGAGCCACTAAATGGATTACTATCGGTGCGAATATAGCTGGCTGTGCTTCCATTGTGATCAACAGAAATGCCGGTGTATGTCCAACCAACGCCGTTATTCCAAGGCTGTTGCGTATTACTACGGTACACGCGGTAGGTTACATTGCTACCGTGAGAAGCATGGGTATTCCAAGAAATAATCAATGTACCACAAGCGCCTGGGTCGTTATTTACATCAATTGTTCCAGGTGGTTGTGGTGAACTTGGAGCTGTAACTTGAAGTAAGAAAGTACGAGTTTTGGGGTCGTAGCTAGTCCCACC
>DAOLDG010000016.1:0-10005 GCA_035327465.1 Candidatus Doudnaibacteriota bacterium | reverse complement strand
AAGACACTGCTGGTAATGCCAACACCAGTGACTTGAACATTACTTTTAGTGTGGCTATGCCAGCAGGAGACACCACTCCTCCAACCGTATCTCTCACAGCTCCAGCCAATGGCGCTACCGTAAGCGGTACCAGTGTCACCATCTCTGCAAATGCTTCAGATAATGTGGGAGTCACAGGAGTGCAGTTTAAGCTCAATGGCGGCAACCTAGGCAGTGAAGACACTTCTTCTCCATACAGCATCACTTGGAACACCACCACAGTAGCTAATGGTAGTTACAGCCTAACAGCTACAGCCAGAGATGCTGCTGGTAATACCACTACCAGCGCTGCTAGAACCGTTACAGTTAACAATGTTACTGCCCCAGACACAGTTGCCACCCCAAGTATCTCTCCGAATGGCGGTGAATATCCTCACGAAGGAGTAAGTGTTACAATCTCATCTACAACCCCAGAAGCTGTTATCTACTACACCTTAGATGGTAGTAATCCTACTACTTCTTCTACCAAGTACGAACAACCGATTACTATTACAACTTCTGCTACCTTGAAAGCCATTGCCACTAAAGCTGGCATGACCACCAGTAGCATCGCATCCGCTTCCTTTATTATCGCTACTCCTCCCATTGTTCCTCCTCCATCTGGCGGCGGCGGTGGTTCATCAGGCGGTGGTGGTTCATCAGGCGGTGGCGGTTCATCTACCCCACCACCAAGTAGTCCATCCCCAGACCCAGCTCCAACCACTGGAGTAATCCTTCCTCCAAATGCGATTGCTGGTCAAACCATCAAGTTCTCTAATAACCCAACAGTTTACTTAGTGATGTCTACTGGGCTCCATCCATTCGATACCTTCTCTTCCTTGCAAGCTTACCAAGCCCAAAGTGGGGCAGTGGTTATCACCCGAGAAGGAACTGCCTCAACTTACACAGTCAGTTCCATCATGGCTAAAGATATCTTAGCCCAGCAAACCGGAGGAAGTGATCAGACTCCAGCTCCACCTGCACCAAGCACTGAACTCCCAGCTAACAATAGTGACTTCTCTTGCCAAGGTAACCCCACCATCTATTACTACCTTAACGGGCAAAAGCAGGCCTACAGTGAACTAGCTGTATTCCAAGCTTGGAACGGCAATGACTTCAGCAAGATTAAGCAGCTAACCGCTCAAGCCTGTGCTTCTATCCCTGGTTCTGGGATTGTCCGCCTGCCAGAAGGCACGATTGTTCGAGTTCCTGGTGGCCCTGAAATCTATATGATTGCTGGCACTACTGCCAGACCATTCTCTAACTTCGCAGCTTACCAGCGAGAGAGTGCTGGCAAGACCACCTACACCATCACTATCCCTTACCTTCATACCTATAGCAGGGGAGCGGCGGTTAACTAAATGCATATTAAATACCAACTGAAATAATTTTATTTCAATAAGGGGGTGATCTATATCTCTTAAACCCCGCGCTGCGCGCGGGGTTTAAGTATGAGTACCACCAGGTTTACCACTCGGTTTGTTGGGCCCAGCTCAGAGTCTTTTCTAAACAGAAAACCCTTAGGCTTAGAAGTGTAGCCCTGTGGCTCGAGCGTAGATATCTTTTACATTGCTATTATACAAAACCCCGCGCGTAGCGCGGGGTTTAAAATATTATTTATGGTGGGCGTGCCTGGAATCGAACCGGGGACCTCGTCATTATCAGTTTGCCCCACCACTTTCTGCTCAAGGCTATATTTAGCTTAACTCATTCTGCCGTCTGGGCGTGGTGGGCGTACATGGATTTGAACCATGGACCTCGTCATTATCAGTGACGCGCTCTAACCAACTGAGCTATACGCCCAGACGGCAAAAAAAGTTGTACAAATCAAGATGTTGATTTTGGAAAGTGTGCGGGTGAAAGCTCTAACCATCTGAGCTACACGCCCGCATTATTTTATGGAACTTTCTTTCGGTGCTGGCATAGCCATCACCTTCTGTGGCTTTGTTTGGCGATTGGCGGGAACTGTTTACCACTATAGGGTTGGCTATTTGAATCTCACTCTTTAGCTAAATTTTTCTGATAGCTAAAAATACTTGATAATTTTAGCAAAAATGCAACTATAAATCAATACCTTACTCTGGTATCGCTAATCCGCTCGAGCCAAAATCCAAGAATCCGCCCATCCATAACATGGCAGCGACAATCATTAATAATCCAACAAATCTCCACCAAGAATAGGTTCCTGCAAATGGATAGGGTAGCCAATCATCGGCAAAGCCAACTTTTCCAACTTGGTTGGTAATCCAAACGGTGTACTTCATAAACAGTATGCCTAAGACAATAAGCAATGGTCCGATAATAAATCTCATGGAATAATTATACCATTAAAACCCAAAAGTCCTGCTTGGTAGGTAGTAAGTGTAGAAGGGTGTTTCCGCTATCGTACCGTGTTAATCTTAGTTTGATTTTTTTCTAGCTAGTCATTATTTCTTTAAACTACTTAATTGGTCTTCGCTAACTTGGACTGGTCCAAGTGTGTCGGGGTCCACGAAATAAGTAAGCGGTTCTCGTCCTCTAAAATAAACCACTAAAAAATCCCGAACAAGTCGGAATTTTTTAGTGGTGGACCCTAGCGGACTCGAACCGCTTACCTCCTCGGTGCAAACGAGGCGCTCTACCAGATGAGCTAAGGGCCCATATTAAGAATCGAAATAGATAATATTGAAATCTAACTTTGGCATTGTAGCAGAGCTGAGAGATTTTGACAATAAGCTGTGAAATATAGTATTCTAAATATGACTGAAAACAACTTCTGAAACAAAATTGCTTCAAAAAACTAACAATTTAGATTTATAATATGTGGTTTGGTAAAGACAAATCCATCCTTGGTGTAGACATCGGCACTCAAGCCATTAAAATGGTTCAGGTTCGTTCCACTGATCATTTGTTGGAAACATATGGAATTGTGGATTTGATTGAGCCAATAACTAACCAAACCAAGACCGAAGTTATTTCCGCGACAGTAGAGTTGCTCAAAACTTTAACCGAGAAGGCACGCGTGACTACCAAGCGCTGCGCGTTGAGTTTACCTAATTCGGCAGTGTTTACTTCTGTTATTGATATGCCACGCATGAGCGATTCGGAGCTCGAGCAAGCAATGAAGTTTGAAGCTAAGAAATATGTACCTCTACCGTTTGAAGAAGTTTCTTTGTCTTGGAGTTTAATCTCGGAAGATTCAGCGAATAATTCGATTAAAGTGTTGTTGATAGCAGTACCAAAGCAAATTCGCGATACTTATATTAGTATATTCCAAAAGGCTGGATTAGATTTGGAAATTATCGAAATTGAAGCTTTGGCATTAATTCGGTCGCTTGTGGAAGATAAATCTAAAAATGATGTTATAATAGATATAGGTGCAAAAGTGACTGGGATAAACTTTATCCGTCAAGGATTGTTGCAGCTAACTCGGAATTTAAATATCGGCGGTGATTCTATTACCGAACGAATCGCCCAAACCTTAAATTTACAAGTTGGCCGCGCCGAGCAATTCAAGCGCGACTTTGGTCTTAACTCCACCGAGTTCTTACCAGAAGCAGTAAAGCCAGTACTTAATACCATCCGCTCCGAAATCAAACAAGTTATCGATATTTATAAAAGTCATTCTGTGAACGTAGACCGCTTGGTGTTAGTGGGTGGCGGCGCACAGATGCCAGGCTTGCAAGAATATTTCGCCGAACTAGCCCCAACAGTAAGTTATGGCAACAGTTTGTCTCATCTTAGCTACCCAGCAGAGGTGGAGCCAGTCTTAATGCGATACTCTATGCAGTTGCCTGTAGCGATTGGCTTAGCTTTACGTAAAACCGAATAATCCAAAACCAAAATTTAATGGCAGAAATTAATTTATTAGAAACTCAAGGACGGCTCAATGCTGTCAAAGAACAGGGCAAGCGCTGGTTGCTTCGTATTGCGACTTTAATTTTTGTGGTCGCTCTCGGAGTATACGGGTACTTGTTTTTTAGCGACCGGAGTAGTCAAAAGCAAATTCGGGAGAACCGCGCAGTAATTTTGCAGGCTCAAAGTGATTTAGAAAATAACCGTCAACGCTCCGAGCTTATTACGAGGCAGGGCCAGTTGAAGAGCGCCAATAAATTGTTGGGCGAGCATCTGTTTTGGTCTGGGCTCCTGCCAGAATTGGCGCGAGTGACTCTTACTTCAGCCCAGTATTCTAGTATAGAGACTGGTACCGAAGGAGATATGTTCGTTACCGTTACAGTACCAACTTATACCGATGCCGAAAAATTTTTGCAAGTCTTCGATTTACCAGAATATAATCAACAATTTTCCAATGTGAGAGTCTTAGCTTTAAGCCAAACTCAAAAAGATAATGTTTTGCAAACCTCTATGCGTCTGCAATTGATTCTTAATCCTAATTTGCTTCGTAGGCAGATTCAATAAATATGCAATCGAATAGCTTATCTACAATTGCCAATTCCCAACAGATGCAAAACCCAATTTTGCAAGCAATTTTATTACTGGCTTTTACTGGGTTATTTGGTTGGTTCATCTTGGCGCCAAAATTTACTGCTAATGATGTAACGCGCACCGAATTAGCCGAGCTAAAGACGCAACGTCAAAATTTGGAAGCCGATCAGGTTGAGTTAAATCGGTTAATTGCACAAATGCAGACGGCTCAAGACGATATTAGATTGGTAGACGAGGCGGTTCCTTTATCTAGCCGTCCAACTAAGATTGCAGTACTCATCGAAGCTTATGCTCGCAACTCTGCTTTAACTTTAAAACAGTTAAATATTGATGGACTAGATGAGCATATTTCGGCAGGAAATAAAGATTTGGCAGATAACCAGTTTGGGGGCAATCGCGCTTTAGCAACGATTAACGTAACAGCTAATGTATCTGGCAATATCGAGCAGTTCCGTAATTTTTTACAACTCTTAGAACAATCTGGCCGAATAATAGATGTTGATTCTATGATTGTAAGCAGTGACGAAGAAGCCATTCAGTTTAATATTAGACTGAAGACTTACGCTTACGAATTAAATACTTCCCTATGAAGCGAATAATCTACATTATTATTTTTGTGCTAGCTGCAGGTGGCGCCATTGTGATGGGTTATTTAGCCTTTACAGGTGAGGGTAATGACGCAACTACCCTAGAGGGCGGCTCTGCAGTTACTCCTGTCTATAATATTTTACCAGAGGGTAAAAGTTTAGATTTTACAACAGTGAAGAACTTTAACCGCGATGGCCGATTGTTTAATTACCCAGAAGTTAATACTTTTGAAATCGGCCAATCTTTGAACAATCTTATGGAGTGACCTTATGGCCAACTTACCATCTTCAGCACCGCAAGCGGTGACTGGAACTTTTGAGCAATTTTTGCTGGACCATGGGTTCTTGAATAAGAGCCAACAGGAAAAATTACAAGCAATAAAATTTGCAAAGCATGGTTCTGCAGATGCGATTCTAGAACCAACAGCATTGGGCCAACTATTAATTGCCGAAAAAATTTTGGATGACGAAGATGTCGCTAAAGCCCGAGCGGCTTTTTTAAACTTACCTTATGTAGACTTAGAAAAAGTACAAATCCCAGATGGAGTTATGGACTTAGTGCCAGTTGAGTCGCGCCGTTTTTATCAGATGATTCCGTACGAATTAAATAAGAATGAGTTAAAAATTGCCTTAGAGGATCCCAGTAATATCCAAGCTTTAGAAGCGCTAGAGTTTTTGGGTCAGAAAAATAATTATGTAGTGAGGGTGTTTGTAGCTTCTCATAGTGCAATTGATAATTATTTAAGTGGGAAAAAGCGTAGTATTGGCAGTGTTGTAAAAGAAGCTTTGCAGGATTTAGCTACTACGGAAGAGCAGGAAATCGCCGCGAAAAAAGCTGGCCAGTCTACAGCGGTGAAAGAAAGTCAGTCTACGATTGAAGACGCGCCAGTGATAAAAATTGTTGATGTGATGCTAGCAAATGCGATAGAAGGCAAAGCTTCTGACATACATATCGAACCATCCGAGAATGATGTGCGGGTGCGTTACCGTATCGATGGCATCTTACAGACCAGCCTGCGTTTACCTAAGAACGTACTTAATGCCGTAGTTTCTCGCATTAAAATTTTATCCAACCTCAAAATTGACGAACATCGTTTGCCACAAGATGGTCGTTTTCACGTCGATGTGGGCAAAAAATCGGTGGATTTGCGCGTTTCGATTCTCCCGTTAATGTTTGGCGAGAAAATCGTAATGCGTATTTTAGATAAAACTAACAAAGTACCAACCTTAGAAGAGTTAGGGCTTCGTGGCCGAGCGTTGAAGTGGGTTAATGAAAATATTCAGAAAACTCACGGCGTATTTTTGATCACTGGTCCAACAGGTAGTGGTAAATCATCAACTTTGTATTCTATTCTTACGATTCGAAATACTACCGAGGTGAATATTGTGACCCTAGAAGATCCAGTGGAATACTTCATCGAAGGGGTGAATCAAAGCCAGATTAAGCCAGAAATTGGGTTGACCTTTGCTTCTGGCTTGCGGAGTATTTTGCGTCAGGACCCAAATATAGTGATGGTGGGTGAGATTCGTGATGAAGAAACCGCAGAATTAGCTGTGCACGCTGCTTTAACCGGTCACTTGGTATTTTCAACACTACACACCAATAATTCTGTAGGGGCGATTCCTCGGTTAATGAACATGGGTATCGAACAATTTTTGTTAGCTGCGTCTACTAATTTAATTATGGCGCAGCGTTTAATTCGAAAGTTATGTAATGAGTGCAAAAAGGAGACCAAAGTTAGTCCGGTAGTGCAAAAAGAGTTAGAAGCAACGATGGCCGTAGCGCCAAAAGAATATTTAGACAAACTTGATGTTAAAAATATTAAGGTGTACGAAGCAGTGGGTTGCGAAAAGTGCGGTAATATTGGTTATAAAGGCCGAATGGGAATTTTTGAAGTACTACCCATGTTCGATGAGTTGCAAGAGTTGTTATTTAATAAACAACCAGCTCATAAGATTTATGAAGCAGCTCTAAAACTCGGCATGATTACCATGAAGCAAGACGGCCTTTTAAAAGTGATGCGTGGTGAAACCACCATCGAAGAAATTGCTCGCGTAACTACAGAGTAAATGATTTATGTCATTGCGAGGAGCCCCAGCGGGGCGACGAAGCAATCTCATACTGCTACCAAGATTACTTCGCCCACTCCCGGCGACCCACAATGACGTATAAAAATTATGAATCACATTACTACCAAAAAATATTCTCTGCGCCAGCACCCGCATTATCGGTTGCTTGGATTGTCGATTGCCTTGGTGGATGAAGATTCCCAGAGTCGGAGTTTTTACCGACAAAAGTTAGAACAAGCCAATCTTCTAGTTAAAGCTGTGGCGGCACTTTCGGAACTCGATGGACTGGGGGCAGGGACAGATTTACGCGCTGTAGTATACTCACCAAATATTCAGAAATTAAACACAGAACTTGTTGGATTGGGACGATTTATCGCGGCCAACCCAAATTTGCCAGTAATCACTATTACCCAGACCATGCAAGAAATGCAATTAGATGCTATTATGAGATTAGGTACAAGACTGCATATTAACCGCGATTTGTCTCATCCACGAGATTTAATCATCGCGTTAGAGCAGGTTTTGTAAGACTTATTGGAAATTTTTTTTAAAAACTAAAACCAAACTATGTATAAAGCTAGCGAATTAGAACTCAATAAATTATTAGCTCTCACCTTAGAGCGAAACGCATCCGACCTTCACTTGCAGGTTGGAGAA
This sequence comes from Candidatus Doudnaibacteriota bacterium, assembly GCA_035327465.1. Classification (GTDB taxonomy): domain Bacteria; phylum Patescibacteriota; class Doudnabacteria; order UBA920; family UBA920; genus UBA920. Next base: position 2,248 of record DAOLDG010000016.1, on the reverse strand, counting down.
CCACCGATTTTACGTATCGATAGTGCGTTATATCGCTTAGAGGATTATCAGATTTTAAGCGCAGATGCGATTGCGGATTTAGTTAAGACCATGCTCAATGATGTCCAGCTTAAAAACTTGGGCGAGCAAATGCATCTAGATTTTTCTTACGCTTATAAAGACAGCGCTCGGTTTCGTGTCAACGTTTATAAAGCTCAAGGAGAATGGAATGCCGCGTTTCGGTTAATCCCAACTCATATTCGGACTTTGGAAGAACTAAACTTACCGCCGATGTTGAAGAAGTTTACCGAGAACAAGCAGGGTTTGGTGCTGGTGGTAGGGCCAACCGGACACGGTAAATCCACCGCGCTTGCCTCCATGATTAATGAGATAAATAATACTCGCTCCGAGCACATTCTGACTATCGAAGATCCAGTCGAATTTTTATTCACTCACAAACAGTCGTTTATTTCGCAACGCGAAGTTGGTTTAGATACACCAAGTTTTGCGCACGCTCTTAAAGCCGCTTTGCGCGAAGATATTAACGTAGTGCTAGTTGGTGAAATGCGCGATTTAGAATCGATTTCTGCCACATTAACTTTGGCGGAAACTGGTCACTTAATTTTTGCGACCATGCACACTAATGACGCCGCGCAAAGCGTGGATCGTATTGTGGATGTTTTCCCCGGCCAACAGCAAGGTCAAATCAGGGCTCAACTAGCCAACACTTTGCTTGGTGTAGCTAGCTTGCGCTTATTGCCTAAAGTGGGCGGTGGTCGGATTCCAGCAACCGAAATTTTGGTGGTTAATCACGCGATTCGAAACGTGATTCGCGATAATAAAATTTTTGAAATTTCTAATATTATTCATACCAGCATGGACGAGGGTATGATTCCGTTAGATAAAGTGTTATCGCAATTGGTTCAGCAAGGCTTAGTCGAACGAGCCGTGGCCGAAAACTATGTCTTAGACAATGATTACTTTATGTCGTTATTAGGCTAACTTTCTATTTACACAGCAGTAGTGATTATTACCTGCCATTGAATTCCAAATACTACTTATGAAATTCATTTATCAAGCCAGAGATCAAAAAGGAGAGCTTAAAAAAGGTTTTGTAGTTGCAGAAAACAGCGCTAAAGCCGAGCAATTATTGGCCAATAATGGGTTAATAATTATTAATATGCAGGCTCAACAAGAAAGCTTTTTTAGCAGATTCGAGTCGCTCTTTCATCGAGTTAGTTATAAAGATTTAGTAATTTTCTCTAGGCAATTAGCCACCTTGGTAGCCGCGCGCGTGCCGATTTTGCAGGGCCTGCGCATTTTGCAAGATCAAGTCTCTAGTAAAGGTTTGGTAATAATTATTCAGAATTTAATTAACGGCATCGAGGGTGGGCAAAGTTTATCTTTGGCGATGTCACGGCACCCCGATGTTTTTGGCAATGTGTATATTAGTTTGGTGAAAAGTGGAGAAGCGGCTGGTACAGTTGCCGAAAGCTTAAATTATTTAGCAGACCAGCTCGAAAAGGATTATGACTTGCGGTCAAAAGTGAAGGCTGCGGTAACTTATCCGGGGTTTGTGTTGTCGGCGTTACTCGTGGTCGGTGTATTAATGTTCAAATTTGTACTGCCGAGTTTAGTCGAAGTGCTTAAAGAACAGGAAGCCGATTTGCCGATTATTTCAAAATGGCTGATTGCGTTTACAGGATTTTTCGAAATTTATTGGTGGATTATTATTTTAATTTTTATTGGCGCGATTGTGTTGTTGCGCTGGTACATTAGTTCTCGGTCTGGCCGTTTTTTATGGGACAGTTTAAAAATTCGATTACCTGTGCTCGGGCCAGTACTTCAAAAAATATATATGGCGCGCTTCGCGCGCAATTTGGCAACTTTGGTTGCTGGCGGTATTCCTATCATTCAAGCTCTAAAAATTGTGGCCGATGTAATTAACAATTCGGTGTATCGAGAGATTATGTTGCTTACAGCCGAGCAAGTTACTAATGGAAAATCGATTAGCGAATCTTTAGCTAAGTATCGAGAGTTTCCACCAATGGTTACGCAGATGGTGAGGGTTGGAGAACAAACTGCCGAATTGGATACAATTTTGGGCAAGCTAGCTGGATTTTATGAGCGAGAAGTAGATGCGCAGATTAGTACTTTGTCGAGCTTGCTGGAGCCTGTGATTATGTTAATTCTTGGTTGTGCTGTGGGGCTATTGGTGGCTGGAGTATTGTTGCCGATTTACAATCTCGCCAGCTCGGTGAGTTAACGT
>DAOLDG010000015.1:0-10251 GCA_035327465.1 Candidatus Doudnaibacteriota bacterium | reverse complement strand
CATCTCTGCTTTCGAGCAAATCGCGAAGCTTTTGCCACACGCGTTCGTGGCCTGCCTGGCGAAGCGATAACTCCACATTACCTTCACGATTTTCGGTTTCTACTACCGCAGCTTCAATTGTATCGCCGGGCTTAAGCGAGTTAAGAGTCGCTTGATCATCGTATAATTCGCGACCGCGAACTACACCAACTCCATAACCAGCCAAGTTTAAGTAAACTTCATTCTTAGTTACAGAAATAATAGTGCCTTCTACCATGTCGCCAGGTTTAAGCACGCGAATTTCCGCGCCACTGGTTAATAAATCGGTCATGGTTTGAGCGCTGGCATCACCTGCGGTAGAAGGCGTGACCACTTGCGCTACAGCTTCTTGCTCTGTTAATTGTTCTTCCATTTTTTAACTTTCTATAATATACAAAATGAGCGACCCTCCTTTGCTAAAGCTACGGAGAGTTATTCTCTCGCTTGCGAGAGAATAAAAAAACAACGTTTAGACGTTGAGTTCAATATCTAAAAACGATTCATTGTATATTAATTATTAAACGCGTCATTACATAGACTTACTGGGGGTTAAAAATTAGATATGACGCGTGCGCCAGTAAGTAGGGGAATTATAGCTATTTATTAAGAAAAAGTAAAGGCCTCTCTGAGTGAATCAGGGCGGCCAAACAAGTCAACGGCAGAACACTAGCTTTCCAAGAATTTACGCATCATTATCTGGCTCGATTAGCTCCTTCTCCTGAATTCGAGTAATTTCTTCTAGAGACTTTGCTATCCAGGCGGGCTCAACAACCAACACTTGATCCTGTTCTGTAATCATTCTCTTTCCTTCATTTATTTCGTATTTTGCTTTTGCTGAAATAACATTTTGCCATATATTTAAAGGTAGGTCAACTACCACAATTCAACCGAAACTGCTATAATTTCCTCATGCAAATACATTATTTCGGGCTGTCCAGCTTTAAGATTATCACCAAAGAAGCTACTATCATCACGGATCCGTTCGACAAGGAATCCGGTCTGACCCCGCCGCGCGGCGCAGCCGATATCGTCATCTTGGCCGAAAAAAACAACAAGCTTTATAACGCGACTTCCGGAATCTCGGGGGAGCCTTTTTTAATTAGCGACCCGGGTGAATATGATCTTAAGGGCGTAACCGTGACCGGCGTTCCTTTATTACAAGACGAAAATCGCTACGTCACTGTCTTTTTAATAGAAAGTGAGGAGATATCTATTCTTAACTTGGCCCACATCCGCGAATGGAATATCAAGCAAGACGATCTAGATGATTTAGGCGAAATAGATATCCTTATTTTGCCGGTTGGTAGCAACAGTGTACTCACCCCAAAACTAGCAGCACAAATTACGCACGATATTGAACCAAAAATTGTAATTCCATCCCACTACGATATTAATGGTTTAAAGCTTCCCAACGAAAAAATAGATGTGTTTACTAAAGCCTTCGGCGGCAAACCAGAAACTATGGAAAAACTGTTAGTTAAGAAAAAAGATTTAATGCAAGACAAGACCCAAATGGTCATTTTGGAACCTTTGCGATAACTTATACTAACAATATGAAGCAGCTCATCGCCAATATTCGTAATAAACCTCAACACCACAAAAATCGCATTGTGTTAATTTCGCTGGGGGTAATGATAGTGTTTCTTTTAACCTTGTGGGCAATTGTCGGCATGCCGCCACGAGAAGGTTATAGCGGCGAGGTAATCAACACTATTAATCAAGATGTAGAAGAGAATAGAGATCTCTTTCCAGACCTTTTCCCTCGCACTGATAACTAATTATTTAGAATTTCATTTTTATGCCAAAAACTTTTGATACAGATGAAAAAACTATTTCCGAAGTCGGAGTAATAAAACAGCGATTCCTCGAGCAAGAAATGCAGGAGTCTTATTTAGATTATGCAATGAGTGTAATTGTGATGCGTGCCCTGCCCGATGTACGCGACGGGCTCAAGCCAGTACACCGCCGCATTTTATACGCCATGCACGCAATGGGGTTGCGGAGTGGAGGCAAAACCACGAAGTCTGCAAAAGTAGTTGGAGAAGTGCTTGGTAAGTTTCATCCCCACGGAGACACTGCTGTTTATGACTCCATGGTTCACATGGCTCAAGAATTTGCGATGCGTTATCCGCTGGTAATCGGACAAGGAAACTTTGGCTCTATGGACGGAGATAATCCTGCGGCCATGCGTTATACCGAAGCTAAAATGAGTTCATTCGCTGAAGCAATTTTAGAAGACATCGATAAAGAAACTGTGGATTGGCGTGATAACTACGATTCTACAGAAAAAGAGCCGGTGGTTTTGCCAGGGAAATTGCCAAACTTACTACTAAATGGAACGCTTGGTATCGCCGTTGGTATGGCCACCGATATCCCGCCACACAACCTCCGCGAAGTTGCAGATGCCATTATAGCTGTTATTGAAAATGAAGATATCTCTATCGATGAACTCACCGAGATTATTCAAGGTCCAGATTTTCCAACAGGTGGGATTATTTACGACCGCAAATCAATCAAAGAAGCATACCTAACCGGTAAGGGTGGGATTATTACTCGCGCTAAGACCGAAATAGAAGAAATGAAAAATGGGTTAATGCGAATCCTTATCAACGAAATTCCTTACCGAGTTAACAAAGCTACTTTGCTCGAAAAGATTGCGCTCTTGGTTCAAGAAAAGAAAATTGAAGGCATTAAGGATGTGCGCGATGAAAGCGATAAAGATGGAGTACGTATCGTAGTGGAGTTAAAAAAAGGTGCACTGGCAAACAAGATACTAAACCAATTATTTAAGTTTACTCAACTACAAGATACTTTCCACATGAACACGCTGGCATTAGTAGATGGCATCGAGCCGCATGTATTAAACCTGAAAACAATTTTGGAGAAGTATCTCGAACATCGGCAGGTGGTAGTACGTCGGCGCACCGAATTCGAGTTGCGTAAAGCTAAGGATCGCGCGCACATTTTAGAGGGTTTAAAAATTGCGCTCGACAACATCGATGCGGTTATTAAAACTATTCGTGGCAGTGCCGACCGACTCGAAGCTCATGCTAATTTGGTAAAAAAATTTAAGCTTACCGACATCCAAACCAGCGCTATTCTAGATATGCGCTTACAAACTCTAGCAGGTTTAGAACGCAAAAAAATCGAAGATGAACTCAAAGAAAAGAAAAAACTAATTGCCGAACTAGAAGCCATACTTAAGTCGGCAAAAAAAATCTTGGATATCATCAAAAATGAAGTCTTAGAATTAAAAGACAAGTTTGGCGACGAACGGCGCACCCAAATCGTGCCACAAGGGATTGGCGAATTTAAAGCCGAGGATTTAATTCCCGAAGATAATGTGATTATCTCGACCACAAAGTCTGGCTATATTAAACGTCAATCGCCAGACACTTATCGCCAACAAAGTCGCGGTGGTAAAGGTGTGATCGGGCAAACCCTTAAAGAAGAAGATGTAATCGATTCGGTACTCTCGGCTTCTACTCACGACGACATTATGTTCTTTACCAACCGCGGTCGTCTACTGGTAACTAAAGCCTACGAGCTACCAGAAAGCTCTCGCACCAGCAAGGGCCAAGCTTTGGTAAACTTTCTGCAACTTACCCCAGAAGAGTTTGCCACGGCTGTATTGGCAGTGCCAAAAGGCAACAATGGCCAATACTTAGTAATGGCCACACGCAATGGTTTAATTAAAAAAGTGAAAAAAGAAGAGTTCGCTAAAGTGCGCAAGAGTGGTATAATTGCTCTAAATTTAAAGAATGATGACGAGCTCCGCTGGGTTGGGGTAAGTAGCGGTGATGACGAAATCATGCTCTCTACCGAAGACGGGCAAGCTATTCGCTTTAAAGAAACAGATGTCCGGCCGATGGGTCGCTTGGCGGCGGGAGTTAGTGGTGTGCGGTTAAAGAAGGGTGACCATGTAATCTCTATGGACATTATTACCAAAGACATGACTGGTGGCGGTCGCGAAGTACTAGTAATAACTGAAAACGGTTTGGGTAAGAAGACTCCATTAAAAGATTATAAGATCCAAAAACGTTCTGGTTCTGGAATCAAAACTGTAAAAATTACACCGAAAACCGGTAAAATCGTGTCGATGTGTATTCTGGATGAAACCGACGCAGATAAAGACTTGCTTCTGATTTCTAAACAGGGGCAAACTATTCGCACCTCGCTTAAAACAATTTCTACTCTCGGTCGCGCCACTCAAGGAGTTCGAGTAATGAAACTCAATGGCGAAGATACTGTCGCTACAGTAACAATTGTATAAAAACAAACCGCCCGAGTAATCAGGCGGTTTTTAAATTAACCCCAGTTTTGCAAACTCCTCTTGCCAATTAGACCAATCCGAACTGATTCGTCCACTAGGTAAAAGTTGTGCATCCGGTAGTTTGCGATTATACGGATGATCTACTATTAGCCAGTGATCGAATTGAATACTCGTCTTTAGATAAGTAAGATCCGGCTTATCATCAATAATCACATCCGCAGAAAGACGGTTTTATTCTCTGTAAAAATCATATTAGCTGCGGCACGTCGACCTAAATACTTCCTCACCCACAACATTTTTGCTCGAATAGAATACATTCTGCCAGCCGGCCACTGGCGTGGTAATGGCGTAGTGCAAATTCGGACATTATGTCCAAGTTCCACTAATCTTCGATAAGCCACTAAAGCTTCTAGAACTGGGTCAAGCTCGAAGAAAAAATCCGGGTGTTGCATGTACTCCACAGCAGCTGCCCTAGCTACTTCGCACGGGATTAACGAAAAGATATCCCAATGGTTTAAATCTTCGCGAGTCAGTTTAACCTGGGGATGAGATGCGGCTAGGAATCGAATGATCCCGCCCACAAAGTCTGCCTTACAGCCATCCATGTCGAATAAGATGTCTTTTTGTTTCATCTCTTCCTCCTACTTTAAGTAGAGCTTATCTTAACATACACGGATTTGGCCAGTCAAACACTGGTTGCCGAGTATCTAATGGTTCTCTATAATATAGAAGTCTTTCATATCAAACTTCTAGTTCAGCGGATACAAGCCTAGTTCCCACAGGCAGGTAACAGCCACTAAAGCATGGGAAAGATTTAAAAAAGCCCTGTGTGAAAATCTTTTGGGGGGCGTGTAGCTCAGTTGGTTAGAGCACCAAGCTTATACCTTGGCGGTCCTTGGTTCAACTCCAAGCACGCCCACCAAAAGATTTTGACCGACTCTAGCCGTTAGTAATAAGAAATACAATCTGCCTAATTTACCAATATCTAATTTATGACCCCAGAAAGACAACAAGAACTTTTTGAAGATAAATACGCTAGCAAACTTGGCGTTTCGTATTCTGAATGGCTCGAAACTGCCCCAGAAACCGAAGATCAAGCTTACGCAAAATTAGCAGAAATTGACGTTGAATTAAAACAAATTTCCGAGGATATCACTGCTACCAATCACTCGGAGCGAGAGATTTTGGAAGACGAACGAGATCGGCTCAAATTAGAATACGACCTGATTGAAGAAATGTTTGGTTTAGAATTAGACGATTAGTATGCTATATATTGTTCCAACACCGATAGGTAATTTAGAAGACATTACCGCGCGCGCTAAACATCAATTAAGCGCGTGCGATTTTATCATAGCCGAAAACCCTACCGAGGCTCATAAACTTCTGGGGCTGCTTAGCCTGCCGAAAAAAGAAGTGAGACAATTTGCAGACCATAATGAAACAAAAGTAATCGATGAATTAGTAATGCGTATACAATCTGAGACTGCCTGCTTAGTAACTGATGCTGGCACACCAGGGATTTCTGATCCGGGATTTCGATTAGTTCGCGCGGCAAAGGCAAAGAACATTGCAGTAATTTCTTTACCCGGACCAAATGCTGCAATTACTGCGCTGGTTGGTAGTGGTCTGCCGACTGATAAATTTTTATTTGTAGGCTTTCTGCCGAAGACAGAATTAAAATTAATTAAAGTGTGTAACGAGTCCGCAGAGGTTGCCGCAACTTTAATTGCTTATGATTCGCCACACCGATTGAAAAAAACTCTGGGGTTTCTAGAAAAAAATTTTCCTACTGCTAAAGTGGTTATCGCTAGAGAACTTACAAAACTTCATGAAGAATATATTACCGGAACACCCGAGGAAATATTAACGCAGTTAAAGGAACGCGCTTCGATCAAAGGTGAGGTAACAATAATCATTTCATTTAAATAACATGAGCGGTCATAGTAAATGGTCTACTATTAAAAGAGCGAAAGGTGCGGCCGATGCCAAACGCGCCGTGCTGTTCGCCAAGCTTTCAAAAAAAATTAGTATTGCTGCCCGCGAAGGGGGGAGCGGTGACCCTGTCCATAATTTCAAACTGCGCGTAGAGATAGAAAAAGCTCGCGCGCAAAGCATGCCCAATGATAATATAGAACGGGCCATTAAAAAAGGGTTGGGTCTCGGCGGAGGACCAGCCATCGAACAAATAATTTATGAAGGATACGGACCTTTCGGAGTGGCTTTGCTTATAGAAGTTGCTACAGATAACCGAAACCGTACAGTTCAAGGGGTAAAGCACGCCTTAACTAAAAGTGGGGGGAGCCTTGGCTCACAAGGTTCAACCATATGGCAATTTGAGACGATTGGCCAAATTATGATCGAAAATAACGGCGAAGACATGGGAAATTTTCAACTAATAGCCATTGAGGCTGGCGCGCAAGAGATTGAAGAATCGAAGGAGGGGTTAATTATTACAACCACCCCAACTACCTTAGGTAAAATCACAACTCAACTCAAAGATGCCGGTGCGCAAATAGCGGCAAGTGAGATTATCAGCAGAAGCACTCAACCCATTGTGCTTACTGCCGAACAAGAAGCAAAGATTGATTTATTAGTTGAGCAATTAGAGGGGGATGAGGACGTAATTTCAGTATTCACATCTGTAAAATGATTATTTTAGGAATCGATCCAGGAACCGCTACAACTGGTTTCGGAGTAATAAAAAAAGTAGAGAATAAAAAATCCGAGTATGAAATTCTGGAGTTTGGAGTTATTGCTACCAAAAAATCCGACAGCGACGCAACTAGGCTTGCAGTTTTGTTTAACGATCTTTCGGCAATAATTCACAAGTACAAACCAAATAAAGTTGGCGTAGAAAAATTATTTTTTACCAGCAATCAAACCACAGCCATGACTGTATCACAGGCCCGAGGGGTGGTGCTACTAGCATGTCAACAAAATAATTTAGAAATTCATGAGTTCACTCCACTGCAAATTAAAAATACTTTGTGTGGCTATGGCCGAGCAGATAAAAAACAGGTTCAAGCTATCGTGCAGCAAACTTTTTCACTAAAACAAGTTCCCAGACCAGACGATGCTGCCGACGCGTTAGCAATTGCTCTCTGTACTGCTTGGAAGAAATAATATCTGCTGTACTAAACCATTATTTTTTGTAAAAAACAAGAAAAATTTTAGAAAAATTTTTTCTAGATTGCACTAGACAAAAAATTTTCTAACTGCTACAATGTTTACACAGTTCAGCTATGTGGACTGCGATTTTTTATCAGTAAGGCTTTGTGCAGGAATGTGCAAAGTAAGGAGAACTCAACATGTTCTTTGATGACGAAAACACTGATACAGGTTCCGACACTGGCGCTTCTACCGAAGAAGCTGGTGCTGAATCTACTGGCGAAGAAACCCCTGCTGCTCCTGCAGAAGGCGGCGAAGAAGCTGGAATGTAATTTAAAACCCTCTACCTAGTAGAGGGTTTTAAATTTTAGCAGAGGATTTCGACCACCGCTTTTTGGGGTAAATAACCCGACCATCGAGCAATTATTAGCAGTTAAAAGCACCATTTTCTGAACCTTTTACTTACGTGTTCATAACACGCTTCACCAATGCTTATTAAATTTCTCGTGCCGGGTTAAAAACATTTTGGATATTAGACAATAATTTCCTATCTAATTCTTACGAATTTACGTTTCCCAACTTGAATTATCAAGTTGTTTTTTTGTTTGATCTCAATCTCTTTAGATGTGAAAGTTTTTTGATTAACCTTTACTCCGCTCTGTTCTAATAAACGACGGGCTTCGCTCTTGCTGGTAGTAAGTTTAAGTTTAACGAGTAATTCTGTAGTGAGATACTTGCCAGATTTTACCGAAACCGACTTAATGTCGTCTGGTAATTCTTTCTTGCTAAATTGTTTTATAAAATTTTCTCTTGCGGTTTGGGCTTGCTTGTCGTTATAGTACAACGCAACAACACGTTCGGCTAAAATTAATTTTTGGTCCCGTGGGTGTTGATTTACTTTCAATATTTTCTCTATTTCTTTAATCGCTAAATTAGTTGTAAATACAAAATACTTTTCTATTAATTTATCGTCGATGCTCATTACTTTTCCAAACATGTCGCTGGGCTTATCGGATAAATTAATAGTGTTGCCCCAAGACGAAGACATTTTGCGACCGTCTATACCTTCGAGTAAATCCACCATCACCACATCTTGCGCTGGCAATCCCAGGGCCTGCTGAATAGTTCTTCCTGCTAACATGTTAAATCTTTGATCGGTGCCACCTAGTTCAACATCGGCTTTAACCATAATGCTATCGTAGCCTTGCATCAACGGATATAATATTTCGCGCAAACTAACGCGCTTGCCAACATCCAGTCTTTTCTTAATATTCTCTCGTGCTATAAATTCATGCACACTAAATAAGTTTGCTAAATTACTGATTTCCGCAAAGCCTAATTTCTTTAACCATTTTGAGTTGTAATAAAATTCTGTTTTCGATTTATCTAATATTTGAAATGCTTGTGCTAAATAATTTTTTAGATTACTCTTTACTTCTTTTTCGGTAAGCATGGGCCGCTCGGCATCTTTATCCGATGTGTCGCCAATCTGGCCTGTAAAGTCGCCGATAATTAACACGGCTTTATGGCCTAAATCTTGAAAAGCTCGAAGCTTCCTTAGTACTACCGCCCGACCGATGTGAATATTCTGGCTGGTTGGGTCTATCCCAAGCTTAATCCTCAATCGCTTATGAGATTTCAGTTTTTTCAACAGGTTTTGAGGATGAATAACTTCTGCCACTGTCCGGTGTAAAATTTCCTTAATTTGTTGGTCTTTATTCATGTTACTAATGATCATTTTACTCGTAAATATACCTGAATTATAGCATTAATTATTTTCTTTCGCTTTGTTAAAAATTATACATGTTTTTATTTCTCATTTCGGTAATTAATCAGTATAATATAGAAGAATTTCCTTTCTCGTCTCTAAATTTTTAGGTGCTTAATGATAAAATAACTAAGTTGTCTTTTTTACACCAACACGCTTAACAATTATTTAACCTCAAAGTGAAAGTTTATAATTTTTCCACCAAACCATCGAGTGGGCCAAACCGCCCTCCAAAAAACAAGCTCAAAAGATTGCTGTCTACAGGCTTTTTGAAAAATCTGCCTTGGTCGGTAATCGGTACTTGGGCTTTTCGTATTGGTGCGGCTGGCGTGCTGATTATTGCGTTTATGTTCATTTATTATAGTCGTCAGCTACCCGACCCAAACCGCTTGCTAGGCCGCGATGTGCCAGAAAGCACAAAAATTTATGCTAGAGATGAGAGCTTAATTTATGAAGTGCATGGGGAGATCAAGCGTACCTTAGTTAACCTGGAAGATATTTCTGAAGACTTAAAAAATGCTACTATCGCCGCAGAAGACCAAAACTTTTATAAACATTCGGGTATTTCTTTTAAAGGTCTTGCCCGTTCGGCTATTGTCGATATTATTTATCGAGAGAAGCGACAAGGCGGTAGTACTATCACTCAACAGTTCGTTAAAAATGCAGTGCTCACTCGCGATAAATCGTTTATTCGAAAAATAAAAGAAATCATTATCGCGATTGAGTTAGAGGCTAGGTTTAGTAAAGACGATATTCTAAAACTCTATCTTAATGAAATCCCTTACGGCCGCAATGCTTATGGTATCGAAGCGGCAAGTTTAACCTACTTTAATAAAAACGCTAGAGATTTAACTTTGGCCGAAAGTGCTTACTTAGCGTCACTTCCTCAAGCGCCGTCATTCTATAATCCTAGCGGTCCAAATTTTGAAGCATTACAAGCCAGACAGCGCAACACCTTAAAACAAATGGAAGACTTGGGTTTCATTACACCAGAACAACGAGAATCGGCCCTTAATGAAAAAGTTGAATTTCAAACAATTCGTACTGCGATTGTGGCTCCTCATTTTGTGCAGTATGTAGAAAA
>DAOLDG010000014.1:0-10909 GCA_035327465.1 Candidatus Doudnaibacteriota bacterium | reverse complement strand
GAGCGGTTTATTCAAGATTTTTTTGCAAACGAAAAACCTCAAAGTGTTGATTTTGGTGAGTATGATTTTAGATTATTCGACGACTTTTCTGCTATGGTGAGTGAGATTAAAGAGAAAGAAACCCAGCATTCTTTAGCAAGAATGATTTCTGGTTATGCATGGGAGTGGGTGTCAAAGAAAAATCCTGAGCTACATGATATTGAGATTCAAGGGGTGAATTTGAAATGGAATAGTGTTAATCAAAATTGGGTTTATTCTGATAATGCAATAAACGAAGTTGGTTGCATTCATACCGTTCAAGGTTATGATTTGAATTATGCAGGTCTAATCATAGGGCCAGAGCTAGGATATGATGAATCAAAAAATGAGTTTGTTATATATCGCGACAACTACAAAGACAAAAACGGTAGGAATGGAGTTGATGATCTAGACGAATTGAAGTCATACATTCTGAACATATATCAAACTTTGATGCTGAGAGGAGTTCTTGGGATATATGTATATGTAGTTGATCCTCATTTGCGCAAACACCTGAAGAAGGTACTATCACTCAGTAAATAAATTATTTTGGCAAAACTAATTGGTCAAAACAGTAAATATTTAGAGGAGCAACATGCTTTCCATGATAACAGCATGTGGGGTTATTCAAAGTGGATTTTAGCGTTTTGTGGGCTGGGTCTGGTTATTATCATGTTCGGGTTATATGAGCTATTTATTGGTGGCAAGTTTGCAAATTATCTTATTGGCTTAGGAGTTATGACTGCGGTAGTTCCAATGTTTGTAGATAAGATCGCTTTAAAGCATGAGCACAAATCTAAAATGTATAGACAGGGCCAGAAAGGTGAATGGGAAGTTAAGGTTGAGTTAAGTAAATTGCCAGATAATTACGCGGTGTTTTGCGATGCAAAGTTGTTAGGCAAAAATTACAACATTGATTTTTTAGTTTCTGGGCCAACAGGCTTGTTTGCAATTGAGGTTAAAAGTTTTTCAGGCAAAGTTAGTTTAAATAATTCATATACGTTACAAGCAATGGACCAAGCTATAAAAGGCGCTCTGAAAGTTCATAATCATCTATTGAACCAAACAGGCAAAGATGTCTATGTAAAAGCTCTTTTGGTCTACTCTAGCGATGATGCTGTCGTTAGCACTTCTAGGTCTAATCATAACGTCACAGTGATTCATAAATCAGAATTAAATCGATTCATTCAATCTCAAAGGGATATTTCCAAGCAATATAATGTTTTCGAGCTAGAGAACCATCTTGTGACTCTGACTGGACATAATTCTTTTTAGTTTGCTAGGTTAGATAATAATGCTAATCTAAAACTAATTAATCATCCAAAACCATGGCATTCATAATTACATTTCTATTGCCGTTTGCGGTGTTGGTGCTTCTGGCATCTATCAAGCAGATTAATCAGTACCAGCGCGGTGTTAAATTCACGCTTGGAAAATATACAGGAATAATGGAGCCGGGTTGGCGCATCGTGATTCCGATCTTCCAGAGTTATCAAAAAATAGATATGCGTATTAAAGCTGTCGATGTGCCGAATCAGGAAGCCATCACCAAAGACAATATTTCGGTGAGCGTGAACGCGGTGATCTATTACCGAGTCGATAGCGCCGAGAAAGCTGTCATCGAAGTTGAAAACTTTTTCTACGCTGTCTCTCAGCTTGCGCAAACAACTATGCGTAACGTTGTTGGGGAAGTGACTCTTGATGAATTGCTCTCTAGCCGTGTTGAGACTGCCGAGAAGATTCGCGCCATCGTTGATGAAGCCACCGACCAGTGGGGTGTGATTGTAAAATCGGTAGAACTTAAAGATGTGCTTTTGCCAGAAGATTTAAAGCGCGTGATTGGTAAGCAAGCCGAAGCCGAACGTGAACGTCGCGCGGTAATTATTAAGTCTGAAGGAGAAGTTTCGGCGGCGAATAATTTGGCTAGTGCCGCAAAGACGTTGGCTGGTTCGGATGGCGCGCTTCACTTGCGCACGCTTAACTCTATAAATGATATTAGTTCGGACCAATCGAATACGATTGTGTTTGCGATTCCTTTGGAAGTACTGAGAGCGTTTGAGAGAATAGGGAAGAAGGAATAGGTTTTATGACCACACTAGTTATCAAAGCGCCCAAGAAAATCAATGTGCTATATAAACTATAAAACAGCTTTGCGGCTGTTTTAAATTTGGTAATCGCCGATACTGGTTCGTTTGAGGCGGTACAGAATTGCAGAGGTTTGGAGTTCCTGTCCGAGTTCGCAAGCGAGCGCGCGAATGTAAGTTCCGCTAGTCACATCAAATTTGATGTTTAAGATTATAAACTGAGCTGTGTCCTCGAGCGTGTGATTTATCTGGTTCCAAGATTGTAGAATTTCACTTTGGCGAAAATCGCCGTTTATTTTTTGAATCGAAGTAGTGATGTGTCTGTAAATTTCTTTCCACGGTACTTCTTGCATTGATCTTAGCTGTGCCGAAAGAACTGTCATTTTGCGAATTGGGATTGGTATCTCGGCGAGTTTGTTTTCGCGCGCCCATTGCCATAACGGTTTGCCTTGCACGGGCTGTGAAGAATAAGCAGGATAGGGAAGGCGGTGCGTACCAACAAGTGCTTGAACCGCGGTTGTGATCTGTGCGGATTGTATCAAACTGGAATTGCCCTTTTCGGCGATGCCTAAAATGTCGTAACTGTCGGTTTTGAAACCAAGCAGAATCTGCGCTTCATAAGTTTTGGGTAGCTCTAAAAACTCATCTTTGCGATGAACAGCCTCGCCGGCTAAAACCAATAGCAGTCCTTCGGCCATGGGATCCAATCGACCAGCATAGGTGATAGGGACATCCTTCAGCTCCGGCCGCTCTTCTCGTAAAACCTCAATCGCTTCCAGCGGCGTTCGTGCTATAGGTTTGTAAACAGAAATCACTTCATTCATAGAAGCATTGTACCGCAGTAGCCAGTCGTCGCAAACCCGAGACTGTTGGTTGGAACAGCTTAGAACCCTTCGATAAAATCTGTCGGAGACTCTATTTCCCGGATTTTCCCAAAACCCCTTGCTGAATACTCAATTTTAATTTCTGCATCAAATTCCAAATCTTTGATAGTGTTGATGACGGTGGATTTGAATGTTTCAAAATAATTAGGACTATTATCGTAATATTCTACTGGTTGCCTGTCAATTTGGATAGGGGTTTGAATTCCCATCTCTGTCATGACGTTAAGTCCCGCAGGGAGGCCACCTGTAGCAGAGCCTAAGCAAAACTCATACTTATATGAAGTTGGGGAGAGTCTAGTATACCAATAAGTGTTGTGGTACTCATCGCATTCGCCATCTGGCGGCATTGGTGCGGTTGGGATTACCGGCATGTAATCGGTGGTTGCTCCAGTTGGTTGACCATTATCACTTGGAGGGTATTCGCCATAATCATTGAAATAAAGCTCTAACATTCCCGACATCTGTCTGATATCAGCTATTCTTTTAGAATCGCGAGCACTTGCCTGGCTAGTCATTGTCTGCTCAGCCAAGCTTCTAGTTATTGGATTATTTGGATCATTCAGTGAAGTTTCGAAATACTTTGCTGCCTTGGTAATAGATAGTGCATCGATAGTCGTAGTGCTCTTGTATAATTTCTTATTCGTTACACCAACCCACACTTCATAATTAGTGATATCAATTTTATCGATAAGAATGTTTGAAATTTCTAAACTGAAGCTCCTGAGTTCAGAAGAATATTCACCTTTGAATACATCGTTGATTGAAGTTTCCACCAAACCTTTGAATTTATCTTTGTTGAATTCTAGTTCGTAGCGGAATACTGGAGTGCCGTCCATTATCGAGATACCTTTTAGGGTTTTGATATCCAGTAAGCGATTTTCGGAAAGAAGTTTTTGATATTTAGATTTTGTGGTTTCAGTTGTGTTGGTTCCTTCACAAGTGCGATTACTTGGGCAAGTGTAAGGTCTGATGCCGTTTTCAGATGCTTCATGATTTCCAGCCTCAAAACCGCTGATAGGTTTCCCTAGACAGAAGGTGAAAGAATATCCTGTGTTTCTGCCCGACGCGTCGCGCTTGGCGGTGTATCTGTACTCGTTCATATCGTCACTGCATTTACCATCCGCTGGTGGTGCCACAGGTAAACTCTGTAAATACATTGGAGTTAATCCGACCGGCTTTCCATTTTCGCTCGGTGGATATTCGTTGTTATCGTTGTAGTAAAGTTCCAGCGCCGAGGCGATTTGCCGGATATCGGCAACACGCTTTGCATCCGCGCTTGTCTCGGTAAAATCTTTGAGCAAGGTTACATATTGAATGATTTCTCTCATATCTTTTAAGCCTTGCTCATCTTTAGTTTGCATCCAGCGATTTTTCTCTGGACTTGAAGAATTATAGAATCCTAAATATTTAAAAAGGTCATCAACGTTCGTGTTGTAGTCGTATTTAACGTAGGCTTCGGTGTCTTTGAGCTTCATATAAAGAGACGCATCGAAGGTTTTGTTAAAATTATATACCGACCCTTTTAGTTCAGTATCGGTTTTAGGCATGTCTGTGTTGGACAAGTCCATGTACGATGAAACCGTTCCAGTGAAACTTGGATCTTCTATTGTGAAAGAGTACATAGAGTCTAATTCGCCATATTCTGACTCACTCATCCCCATTCCAAAAGGTTTTACAAAGTTCGATGGTTTGAATTGGTAACTCCCTTTGTCTGTGTAAGTAATGGTAAAGTCTAAATCCTTAGCTTCTGTATTAGTTGAATTAACCATTGATACCCAAACTTTATCTTGAAGATTTTGCCCGTAGCTTGTCTGTCCTTTGACAATTACAAGATAGCCAAAAACAAGCCCGCCTAGGAGTAGAAGTATCGGAAGTATTAATAGGTATTTAAGAAAGCTAAACTTATTGGGAGGGGGACTTGATGGAAGAGTGCTCATGATTGGAACTTCCGGAGTTGGTGGAGGTGGAGTAGTTATCCGTGGTTCATGCACCGGTTGATTGGAACCTGAACCCACAGGTGGCATCACATTGAATTCGTTCATTTGTTTTGATTTCTTACCATTCGGGCCATTTTTGATAAAATTTAGAGCCGAAATGGCGATGATTTATTTGCTTTAATTATACCAAAAAATAAGGCATTTGTGGATTTGTGCTATGATGTGCTTATGAACAAGCAGTTGCAAACAGCTGTGTTTGCAGGGGGGTGCTTTTGGTGTACAGAGGCGGTGTTTCTGAAACTGCGCGGCGTGAAGAGCGTAGTGCCGGGCTATACCGGCGGCCAAACACAGAATCCAACCTACGAGCAAGTCTCCAGCGGCACCACCGGCCACGCGGAGGTGATTAAGTTTGAATTCGATCCAGAGCAGATTTCTTACCGCGACTTGCTCGAAGTTTTTTTCGCGACGCATGACCCGACTACATTGAATCAGCAGGGAAATGATATCGGCACTCAGTATCGCTCTGTGATTTTTTATGCCAACGAATCGCAGAAACAACAAGCCGAAAAAATCGTTTCAGAGTTAACAGAGCAAAAGGCGTTTGCGAACCCGATTGTTACTGCCATCGAACCTCTCGGCCAGTTTTATGAGGCGGAGGATTATCACAAAAATTATTACGAGCGCAATAGCGGCGCGCCGTATTGCCAGGTTGTCATCGCCCCGAAACTGGCAAAGTTTAAGCAGAAATTTGCTTCATTAATCGCGGAATAATGTTCATTAAGAAAAAGTTATGGCAGCCACTCCTGCGTTTTTACAATATGTAATGGAAGATTTGTTCGGCAATAATCCGGCGATTGCGGCGCGGTCGATGTTCGGCGGGTTTGGGCTTTATTTCGAAGATAAGATTTTTGGCATCATTGCTGGGGACGAACTGTATTTTAAGGCAGACAAATCTAATGTGCATCATTTTATCAGCCGCGGTAGCCAGCAGTTTAGTTATATGAAGAACGGAGTGGAATATAAGATGTCGTACTGGCAAGTCCCTGCGGAAATTATGGAGAACCCACACTTGTTAATTAAGTGGGCCAAAGAGTCTTCGTTAATCGAGTTGAAAGGATGATGGATCCGGGCTAACCCCCAACATCTTCACAGAAGGTGTTGGGCGGTAGCTGCCGGGATGACAGAGAAAATAAGTATGGACAAAATTATTAAAACAGAAGAACAGTGGCGAAAGGAACTTTCGCCCGAGCAGTACGCAGTGCTGCGGCAGAAGGGAACCGAGCCGCCGTTTTCGGGCGAACTTTACGATAATCATGACGACGGAGTCTATCAATGCGCAGCTTGCGGTCAGCAATTGTTTGCTTCGGATACCAAATTTGATTCCGGCACGGGCTGGCCGAGTTTTACCGACCCGATGAACTTAGAACATGTGGAATTGCGGCCCGATGATTCTTACGACATGCGCCGCACCGAAGTGGTTTGTCGCCGCTGTGGTTCGCATCTGGGCCATGTGTTCGACGACGGGCCCATCGACAAAGGCGGCAAGCGCTACTGTATTAATTCCTGCGCATTGGAGTTTGAGAAGAGGTAGTTGTTATTCCAAGCCCGAATGAAGTCGGGTCCGCAGGGAATCCATTACACTACGAATGGCCTTCGACTCTCCCGCACTTTCTAAAAGGTGTGGAATCCTCATGGATGTCAAAGAGCTTCATGATATAATGTTGAGGTCATTAATATTTTTACCCCGGTGCCAGCCGGGGCTACTAATTTGGATTATTCATGAACGAATTAAAAACAGTGTTCGAACGCATCAAGCAAACTAAGCAAAAGCAAAAAGAAATTCGCACGCAATATAAAGATGTGTTGGCGCAGAATGTCGAGTATCAGCAGCTTTTGGAAAAGCTGGATGCGCTCAAAGCACGCAAGAAAGAAATAGAAACTGTGGCCAAAGCCGAACTGGAAGGCGAGTTTCAAAAATTAGATGCCTACCGGATGCATATTCAGAACGACCAAGAGCTAATGTCCGACTTGGCCATTAATCAACTCATGGCTGGCGAAACCGTGGAATTAGTAGATGAGAACGACCAAAAGTATGAACCAATCTTTACTGTTAGATTTAAAAAAGCCTAGCGCGCCAGCGCTAAACCTGTTTCGGCTGCAGATTGCCCGGCTGGTCGCCGAATATTGCCGCGAATTAGGAGTGGAATGTAAACAGATTAAACTACGCCCACTGCGCAGCCGCTGGGGGAGCTGTACTGCGGCCGGAGTCATCACTATCAATTTAAAGTTACGAGATGCGCCAGGTGCTCTGCTTGAGTATGTGGTCTATCACGAGTGCTTACACTTAGTTTATAAGAATCATGGTTCCGAGTTCCAAGCCCGATTACGCAGTAAATTTCCTAACTATCGGCACTTTAATCGACTATTAAAAACTTATGGCACTAAATTATTTGCAAAATAAAAACACCTCACAAGAGGTGTTTTAGTTTCGATAAGATTATTGAACTCGGAATAACGTCATTACTGGCCGGTTATTTTCTAAGATTGGCAAATCCACCGAAGCATTAAAAGTGCGGTCACCATTATCGGCGTGGAGCATCGCAACATAACTGCGCCCAGCTACTAAGTTAAGATTGAATTCTAAGTCTTGGCCACGGCCAGCACTAAGATATCCAGAGTTGCCGACGATATTTCCAGCACTGCCATCGGCGCGGGCTTCATGGATTACAATAAAGCCGTTTTGGCTTAACACGTAATTATCGATATTTACAAAACTGCCTGCGCTTTGCGTAGTGACCACAATCGCGTCACCATTTGCCAGCTGGTTAGTTGCACTACCTTCGGGGATGGGCACATTTGGATCATCAGTTGGGAGTTCGGAAAGTTCGTCATTCATCGTGGCAGGCGCGGTAGCTTCTTGACCACCGTAAATTAGCCACCATAGCCCAAGTCCGAACACAATTATTGCTATGGTAATTATCCAGATTTGTTTTTGCTTCATAGTATTAAAATGTTACTGATAGAAGTATTATAGCACCTTTTGAATTTGAAAAATCTTCATATTGACAAAATCTTGTAAATATTATATAATATAGAAAATCAAATTATGGAGGATTTATAGATTATGGGTTATATAGACCCTGCAGTGGCTGAGGAACCAATGGATGAGGAATTAGAACCCCTCAACTGGGAGAACGTTGCTTTATTACTTAAAAACGTTAATCGGTCGAAAGAATATGGCCGTTTAACGATTACGCACTACAGTGGGCAAGGTAAAATCGTCTTAGGGCGGTGGCTTCGTCCTTTCACAAAGGACTTGCTCGCGTGCCCTTTAGATGGCAAGGAACAGGAGGAGGCACAAAACCTCCTCGACGAAATGCAGGTGGCATTTATCGATCGGGGCGTCGTATACTATAAAAGAGACGATTGCCCCCAGCATTTTCGGCAATATGGTACAGGCGACTGTACCTGCGAGCCGAAATAAGGTTTCAGGCGGAAACAACTCCCAGTTTCCGCCATTTTTTTATGCTAAAATTATAGTTATGGTAATTGGAATTGAGGCCGAACGGGCCAATCACGGTCAAAAAACCGGTGTCGAGCATTACGCCAAACAACTGATTTTACATTTGGCTCAAATCGACAGTCAAAATGAGTACATTTTATATTTGCGAACTAAACCAGAGGACTGGTTTTTGTCTTTACCAAAGAATTTCTCGCTAAAAGTTATTCCGTTTCCAATTTTCTGGACACAGCTAAGGCTAAGTTGGGAAATGCTTTGGCATCCGCCAGATGTGTTGTTTGTGCCGGCATCCACATTACCCTTAATTCATCCAAAGAGTGTTTATACCGAACATGATGTGGCGTGGATTTACTACCCAGAAATTTTTACATTTTATATGCGATGGTTCCATCGAGTTTTTTCTTGGCTCGCCCGAACAGGCGCAACTAAAATTATCGCTATCTCCGAAGCCACTAAACAAGATTTAGTGAAGTATTATAAAGTTGTTAGTGATAAAATTAGGGTAGTGCCACACGGCTATGAAGTAACGAGCAATTCTGAAAACGAATTATCCAAAGAGGTTGCGCAAAAATTACCAGAGAAATATATTCTGTTTCTTTCTACAATTCAGCCACGTAAGAATCTTGTCGGACTCATCGAAGCGTTCGCCGAATTAAAACAAGAACATCCAGAGTTACCCCACAAGTTAGTTGTGGTTGGAAAAGCTGGTTGGAAGTATGAAGAAAGTTTTCAAGCAATGAAAGCTCATGAAGATATTGTAGTGTATTTGGGTCGGGTAAAAGATAATGAACGTTGGTCGATTTATTCCAAAGCAGATTTATTTATTAACGCTAGTTTCTATGAAGGTTTTGGGATGTGGATTTTAGAAGCGTTTGAGTGCGAGGTACCGGTGGCTGTTTCTAATATTTCTAGCTTACCCGAAGTTGGTGGTGATGCGGCTGTATATTTTGATCCAAAAAGCAAAGCCGAAATTAAACAGGCGATTCTCAAAGTGTTGACCAATGAACAACTACAACAAGAATTAATTACCAAAGGACGTGTGCGACTTAAAGACTTCAGTTGGGAGAAGTGCGCGCGCGAGACCTTGGAGGTTTTAGTGTCAACGGCAAGGAATACAGCTTCATCTCCCCTTCCTCATAAGGAAAGGAATGGAGGATAATTATTCTAGCTTCCTGCCCAAGTAATAGATTTCTAATTTAACCTCCCTTTATACGGACAGCGGAGACATTAAACCTCCTTTACCTACTTATTATGCTTTCAATTATCCAAAATAAAATCCATCTTACAATTTTTCTGGTCTCGCTGTGGCAGATCATTTCGGTTGGCCTTATGGCTACCGGTGTCTGGTCGCTAGAGATTGCTTGGGTTAACTTTGCATTAATTTTAGTGTTGTTAGTTGCATTACCCAAAATTTATGCAGTCGGCAGCTTCCTTTTATTTTTACCTTTTATGGTGGTATTACCTAATGGAGTGCTCGCAGATTTTCCGATGTGGCGATTGTTGGTGGGGTGGCTGTTTGTAGTGACAGCGATAAAGTATTTATGGGAAGCGAAGCAAACCGATGAAACTTTAATTGGTTTTGTTAAGCGTATAGTTTTCGAAACATATCAACAGAGATTGAATCCATGGGATAAATGGCTCGTCGCGCTAATTGCTATAGCCATACTGTCTTTACTGGCCGCAGATTTTCCCGCACATGGGCTTAAACAAATTATTTTTTTAATAAATATTTACCTGTTGTATCTAAGTTCGGTGTTGGCAATTAACCATAACGACGATTGGCAAAAACTGGCCATATTTTTAAAGTACTCATTGTTAATTACTGTTGGGTATGGATTTATTCAGTATTTCGCCACTTTTACCACCGAACCGTATTATTTTTGGCAGTATTGGGCAATGTTTGTTTCGGCTACATATTATGGACAACCTTTAGCCGAGGTACTTTCGTATTCTAATTCTTGGTTTAGCGCCGAAGCTGTTGGCAGCTCGCTTCGCATGTTTGGGATCTTACAAGACACCCACGCTTTTGCCGTAATTGTGTTGTTTGCGATGGCTATGTGGTGGGCGCAAGCTCGCATCGAGCCGTTAACCACGCGCGTGCGTCACGTGCTGGGGGATCAGGGACGTTGGTATTTTGTCGGGCTTACCCTATTATGTTTTGCGCTTATCGCTAGCGGCACGCGCGGGGTATGGGTGGCAATGCTGTTTCCAATGATAGCCACATTAATTCTTATCTATAAATACAAAGCGCGCCTGCTAGGAGCACTGCCCTTAGTGTCTTACACAGTTATCATTTTATTATTTTTAATTTCGCCGTGGATTACTGCAACTTTTAATTGGATTCGAACGGTTACAGTGGATGATAATATTTTAAAACGCGCTATTAGTGTTTATGATTTGCGAGAAGCGTCTAACGTGGGACGGTTAGAGATTTGGCAAGAGAGCGTGAAGTTTACGTTTTCTAAT
>DAOLDG010000013.1:0-11680 GCA_035327465.1 Candidatus Doudnaibacteriota bacterium | reverse complement strand
TGCACACTAACTCTTCGTCTGCGGCGCCGCCTCGCTTAATAGACATTGGCATCGAGCCATACTTAATCGCCTCGACTTTAAATGCGATTATGGCCCAGCGTTTGGTTCGCGTAATTTGCCCAGATTGTAAGATGGAAGATAAGCCCGAAGCTGCCACTTTTACATCACTTAGCAAGCAATTTAACATGGACTCCCTGATGGTAGTTTTGAAAAAACTCGAGTTATCGGGTAAGGCTACAAAGCCTTCCGAATTAACGTTCTATATCGGCAAAGGTTGCGATAAGTGTAGTAACACTGGTTATAAAGGGCGGATTGGCGTGCATGAAATCTTAGAGAATACTCCCGAAATTGAAGATTTAATTGTGAAGCATGCTACCGCGCAAGATATTGAGGAGCAGGCTGTGAAGCAGGGTATGATTACCATGTGGCAAGACGGTTTCATTAAGGCGGTGCAAGGTGTTACTACTATTGAAGAGATTTTGCGAGTAACTAAGGAATAGCACCACCGAATAATTTATTTGTTTGATTAATTACCGAGCGATTTAATTTTATGCCAACATTTATTTATACTGCGGCTAGCAAAGATGGTAAACAGCAATCTGGCATTATTGAGGCGGCAGATTTTTTGTCGGCTGGCCATCAATTGAAAGACCAAGGTCTGGTTCCTTTAGATATTCAAGAAAAAGGCGGAGTAAAGTGGTCGGAATATTTGCAAAGTTTTGGGAGTGTGCCACTTAAAGTCAAGATTGCGTTCATTCAAAATTTAGATTTGCTGTTAAAAAGCGGTGTGGCAGCGCCTCGCGCGATGCGTATTATTGCAAAGCAAACTGCGAACCGAAAATTTCGGACTATCGTAGATGGTTTGGCAGATGATGTAGAAGCAGGTAAATCTTTACACGAAGCGATGAGCGCTTATCCAAAAATTTTCTCGCATATTTTTTTGAGCATGATTGAGGTGGGAGAGCTCTCCGGAAATTTGGAAAAAAGTTTGGAATACTTGCGTATTCAATTACAGCGTGAAGCCGACTTAAAATCTAAAACTAAGGGCGCAATGATTTATCCCGCTGTAATTGTTACAGCGATGATTGTGATTGGAATTTTATTGGCGATTTTTGTCCTACCCAGTTTAACCAGTACTTTTAAAGATTTCGATACCGATTTACCAATTCTAACCAGAATCGTAATCATTATTAGCGATTTTATGGCTGCTAATTCGATTTTGGTAATCGTTGGGATGATTATTCTTGCAGTGGGTGCAGTAGTGGGCTTGCAAACAACCACAGGTAAGCGTTTGTTGGCATGGTTTTTATTACACATGCCAATGATTAACAATATTACCAGGAAAATCAATATCGCTCGATTTGCTAGGATTTTGGGTTCGTTAATGAAGTCTGGGATTTCGGTAGTGCAAGGATTGGTGGTAACAAGTGAAGCCTTGAGCAACGTGTATTACCAAGAGGTTTTGCACGAAACAGCTAATGATGTGAAGTTGGGTAAACCTCTTACCGAATCATTGGCTAAGCATGAAAAACTGTTTCCGTTTATTGTTACGCAAATGCTGGCAATCGGTGAAGAAACTGGAAATTTAGAAGATATTTTAGAGCAATTAGCTTCTGCCAATGAAGCCGAGATAGATGATACTATGAAAAATTTGTCTTCTATTATTGAACCAATCTTGTTGTTGGTGATTGGTGTAGTAGTTGGATTTTTGGCGCTGGCATTAATTATGCCGATTTACAATATTACTCAAACTATTTCTTAGCTTGCTATAATATATAGTAGTATATGAGCTTTTTTAGAAAAAAACATCATTATGTCGGTTTACATATTAATAGCCACGCGATAAAAGCGTTGCAGTTTGATGTATCCCGTTCTCATAATACGATTCGTGCTTTTACGAATGTAGCAATGCCTAAAGGGTTAATAGTAAACGATGAGTTTGTCGACCACGAGGCATTAAGCCAATTGATTAGTAAGAGTTTGCAGAAACCACAGTCGGGAAATTTTTCGACTAACCGAGTAGTAGTGGCCGTGCCAGAATCGAAATCATTTGTGCGGATAATCCCATTTCAGAAAATTAAAGAATCCGAAATTGGCAACGCAATATTATTTGAAGCCGAAAGTTATATTCCATTACCAATGGATCAGGTTTATTTCGATTGGCAAATTTTAGGCGAGAATTCGGAAGGCTTGGAAATATTAGTAATTGCTTCACCAAAAGCTTACATTGATAAATATTCGCTCGTCCTAGAAGGCGCTGGCTTAAAAATTGCTGGTATCGAAACAGAGTCGCAGAGCGTAGCTAGGGCTTTGGTGCCATCTTCGGTGCAAACACCAATTTTAATCGCCGATATGGATGCTTACAAAACTGCCCTCATTATGGTGCAGGGTGGCAATTTGCAATTTACTTCCTCGGTTCCGATTGCAGGTAATACTTTTACCGAGCGTTTGGCAAAGGCGTTATCTTTGTCTTTGCCAGATGCCGAAAAATTGAAACACGAAGTTGGGTTTACCAATACAGTAGAGTACCCTAATCTTAAAATACAGATGGTACCAGCACTAGAAGATTTAGCAGCAGAAATAAAAAATATTTTGAAGTTTCATTACGATCATCACGAAAGTCATATCGAAAGTTTAGTGTTAACTGGTGGGGGAGCGAAATTAAAAAATATTGCCGAAGCACTAGAACCGATGTTGGAGCAATACGCGCCACTCAAAGTTACTGTTGCTAACCCATTGCAGTACATTCCTAATTTTAAAGAAACGAATTTGGGTCCGTATGAAGCGTTGAGTTTTACTACCACGCTCGGACTGGCTATGTGGGAGATTAACGAATGAAGCGGATAAATTTATTACCACAACCAAAGCAATCGGAAATTTTCTACGAAGATATTTTTAGAAACGTAGTTACTTTTGTAGTGTTGTCGGTTGCAATTTTATTGCTCGGCATTCTTGCGCAAGTTGGTGTGTGGGTATATTTAGAGCAAAAAGAAGCCCGAGTTATAGCCGAGGTATCTCGTATTCAACAAAGCATCGATGAAAGTGAGAATGCCCAGCTTAAACAAGAGGTAAGGCAAATTAATGTTTTAATGTCCGATTTTGAAAACCTTTCAAACACCACCCCAGAATGGTCTAAAGTGTTAAAAGCTTTTACCCAGCTAGTTCCAAATGGGGTACGGATATCCGAATTTAATTCGGATGTTGCAACAGGGATAGTTGATATTTCTGGTTATGCACCTACCCGAGAAGCAGTTATTGAGCTATACAATAATATTAATGGGGATAAAATCAACTTTAAAGACATTAATTATCCCTTAGAGAATGTTGCTCAGCCAACAAACATAATATTTAATTTTAGGTTTTCAATCCAAGAAGGAATCTTGGTTCCCAAAATAGAATGAAAAAAATAAATTATAAAATTAAATTAGTTTTGTTAATAGTAATTTTCTTGGCTTTCGCTGGGGCGATGTTTACTTTTGGATATGGAATTTTAGAAGCCCGCAATCAGGCACGTTTAGATATTGTTGTAGAAAAAGGGTTAGAGCTCGAGATTCTACAAAGGGAGCAAAGAAATTTTGAACAAGGAAAGCGCGACTTAATTAGCCTAGAAGAAAAAGCATATCCACCTCAAGATTTATTTAGCAAAGATACTAGAGTGGTGACCGAGATAAAAGCTTTAGAAATTTTGGCTCAGCGTTATAATTTAGACTTTGATTTAACCGTAACTGGTACGGCTGCCGAAGCGTCGAAAGCCACTGGCGTTTCGGGCGAATTATTACAGATTCCATATTTAGTCTCAATTGAGGGTCCGTACAATAATATATTAAAATATATTGAAGCCGCAGAGCATACAACTTTTATTAATCAAACCCAGTCTATTTCGTTGCGGGCTCTAGATAATGGCATGACAAAAGCCGATATTATTTCCAAATTTTATTTAAAACCATGAAAAATCTAAACATAAATTTTGATCTAAAGACAATTATTAACTTAATATTTAAACGTTTCTCTTTGGTGTTATGGATAGCTATAGGTTTAGTTTTGATTGCCGAAGGGTTTATATTAAAAAATTCACTAGATAAGATTATTACCGCAAATGACGCTTCACTGTTTGCAAATGTACAGTTGGTAAGGGTAAATTTCTTCACTTACGATAATATAGAAAAAAAATTAAATTATAATACAAGCTTTTTACCAGAAGAGCCTGTTACTACTAATCCATTTGGTTTACCACCAGCTACGCCCCAAAATTAATTAGAGGCTGGGTAAGTATTGTAATTTTTGCCAAATCTGTTATACTTACCCGGTATTTTGTTATTTAATTTTATATTTGGGTCGGTAGCTCAGCTGGTAGAGCAGGTGCCTCTTAAGCACTCGGTCGTGGGTTCGAGTCCCACCCGACCCACCATAGAAAAAGTGTCAGCTTGCCTGACACTTTTTCTATGGTATGGAAGTGGGACTCGAACGGGTTGAAGTGAGACAAGGATTTTTCTGCAGAAAAATCCGCAGACGAACGATCACAAGATTGCCGGGGGCAATCTTGTGCAACCCCGGGCAACGAGCGAGCCAGCAGGCGAGTGAGGCGGAAGTCCCTGCCTGCCATTAGGCAGGCCACCCGACCTACCACTGCTTAGCTAAAGTTTTCAAGTAGCAGGTAATCTAGAAAATTTATGGGTGCTAAAAGTCTTAGTGAAGCTTGAGCAGTAGCCTGCTTAGTCTTGGCTCCGTAAGGGATTATGTAGATTTTTTAAAATCCGCTTTTGCGGATTTTATTTATCTATAAAATACGAGTTGGCAAATTGTAGTTGCTCGGGAGTACCCACTGGCAACCATCGAGTAGCTGTCACCAATTTTACAGGAGTAGTTTTTGCAACCTCGGCTAAAGTATGCGGAAGACTGTATTCCACGCCATTTGGCACAGGCACGCTCACTAGTGGCGTATTAAAAAACTCACTAGTTAAGAAGTAAGCCCCGCAGTTAATGAGACTAGATTCACTGCTGAAACCGTCGAAATTACCTTTCTCATCCTGGATAATTCCATAACGGCTTGGTTTTTGGCTGGGCCATACCAGCATCGAGTTAGGTGTGTTGGTGAGTTCTGTTAAATCTGCTTTCGTGTAGATATCATCACCATTTACCACTAAAAATGGACTAACTAAAAATTCTTTGGCGCGAAACAATGCATCACCAGTACCAAGTAGTTCGGTTTGCTTTACATAATGAATTTGTCGACTGTTCCAATAACTACCAAAATGTACTACGATTTGTTCGCCAAGATAACCCACCACGATGAATACTTTGGTGATCTTTTCTGGCAACGCCGCAAGGGTGTGTTCTAATAAAGGTTTGTTTCCAATGTGAATAAGCGGCTTGGGATGCTTTTCCGTGAACGGGCGGAGCCGTAGGCCTTTGCCAGCGGCCAAGATTACTGCTTGCATTTGTTGTATAATAAATATGAGTAACTAAGGAGGTATGTGATGGCTAGTGCTAGAGATAATCGAATGGTCGAAGAGAGTCGGCGTAATGAACGCGGTCAACTGATATCACCAACCATATTTCACCATGCAATGTATTGGCCAAGATTACAAATCTTATTTTTGAATACGCTTAGTCGATTTATCTTGGCGTTGCGCGGTTTCATTTAAACAGGGGACACCCTGTTTTTTTATCTTTGCACAAACGCAATATAGTTTGTTATTTTGTTTTATTGATGGTGCGCCCTGAGGGATTCGAACCCCCGACACTCGGTTCCGAAGACCGATGCTCTAATCCACTGAGCTAAGGGCGCATGTTTGAAAGTGTTGGATTAATCTACTAAGCTAAGGGCACTTACTTTGCCAGACTCGCCTAGTATGGTAAATCCCTGTAATTTTAGCCCAGATTAGCTCTTAAATCAATGCTATAATCTATTTATGTTAACCTTACTTTTAGGCGAAGATATATTTGCCAAACAGGCATTTTTGGACACCGAATTGGCAAATCTTGGACTAGAGTTAACCAAGCATCGGTCGGGAGCCGATTTGCCAAAATTGTCCGAATTAGGCGGCGCAAGTTTATTTGGACCAGCCGGGGCCCATGTTTTTATCGATTGTGTGAAAGATTATGAATTGGCAGATTTAGAACAGGCGGCTTTGGGAGAGGCACGGATTTATTTTTGGGAAAATTCTCTAGACAAGCGACTCACAAAAACTAAACAGCTCATAAAAATTGCTTCTGTGAAAGAATTTCCCGCACCTGTTCGCGATAAAGCCCAGCATTGGATTCAACAACATGCCGAGTTATTAGAAATCAAAATTCAACCTTCAGCGGCTGGAGAATTGGCACGTCGTTTGTTGGGGGACACTAAAACAACCTTACCAGTGGTGGGTGCGCATCACGAATTACTTAAATTATCTAGCTATGCCGGAAAGGAAGCCATCACCACTGCAATGGTAGAAGAATTAACCGCGCAGGATCTAAATATAGATTTGTTTGCGCTGCTTAATTTTATAGGCGCGAAAAATAAACAACAGGCGACTAAACTTTTGCAAAACTATTTTGAAAATACAGGTGAAGACGAAAAAACTTCAACGATTCGGCTTGTGGCGTTACTCTCCGATCAATTGCGCAGCATGTTGATTGTTAAAGATTTGAGTTCGCAAGGATTGTCTGATGCTGGAATTTTACAAGCTACGGGCTGGAAAAGTGGCCGCTTGTTTATAATGAAGAAGCTGGGCAGTAATTTCACAGTTGAGCAATTACAAAAAGCTCTTACCAAGCTTTATAGTTTGGATAAGGAATTAAAAACTTCAACCTTGCCACCACGGGTTATTATTAACATGATAGTTGCGGTAATTTAAAATCTATGCTATAATTATAAGGTATGAATATGAACAAACGAACACTATTTGTCTGTACTGCTATTGCCATCGCCGCCGCGCTTACATTTCCGGCAATCGCGTTGTTAGCTTAAACTAAAAACCGTCTCGACCTTGTTCGTACATCTAGCAATAGGTATACGAACAAGCTCCAGGCGGTTTTTTTATTTTTTAACTTTAACTTACTGCCTTGATTCAACTGCATAGTATGATGTGCATGACAATCTTGTTCTAAGGGTTCCGACCCGAACGCAAAAAGCCGCCCTTTGGTTTAAATTGGGGCGGCTTTTGTAATGTGCTTTAACGTTATTCCTAAGTGGCTTTACGAATTAGTAGCGCGCTTGTCGCGCTTACGATCGTTAAGCGTAAGTAACTTCTTGCGCATGCGGATGCTTTGCGGAGTAACTTCTACGTATTCGTCGGAGCCAATGTATTCTAAAGCGAAATCTAGACCAACCTCTCGTGGCGGAGTAAGGATAATACCTTCATCCGAACCCGAAGCGCGCATATTGGTTAGCTTTTTACCTTTACAAATGTTAACTTCTAAATCGGTGTCTAGTGAATGCTTGCCTACAATCATGCCTTCGTATACCTCTACTCCTGGTCCAATGAACAGCACGCCACGATCTTGAGCATTGTTGAGTCCATAAGCGGTGCTAGTTCCAGCTTCGGAGGCGATGAGTGAGCCGTGCTGGTTGGTGCTGGTATCGATAGCGTGGGTTGGTTTATAACTGTCAAAAATATTGTTGATAATCGCAGTGCCTTTGGTGCGAGTAAGGAGAAGGTTCTTGAGTCCGATTAAACCGCGAGTGGGAATAAGATATTCGGCATGAATTTCGCCACTGGGGTTAGTATCCATATGTTGCAATTCACCGCCACGTTTGCCAATTTCTTCAATTACTGCACCTTGATGTTCGCTAGGCACGTCTACAGTTAAGAATTCGTACGGTTCGGATTTAACACCATTTTCTTCGTGGAAAATCACTTGAGGTTGGGAAACTTGCATTTCGAAACCTTCGCGACGCATGGTTTCGATTAAGATGGCGAGGTGAAGTTCGCCGCGACCAGATACCAGGTACGAATCACCAGTAGCTTCTTCAACGCGCAGAGCAACATTGGTTTCCAACTCTTTCATTAATCGGTCGCGGATGTTGCGGCTGGTGAGCAAAGAACCTTCGCGGCCGGCGAACGGAGAGGTGTTCACTCCAAAAGTCAT
Organism: Candidatus Doudnaibacteriota bacterium; assembly: GCA_035327465.1. Lineage (GTDB taxonomy): Bacteria > Patescibacteriota > Doudnabacteria > UBA920 > UBA920 > UBA920. The sequence continues at coordinate 3,607 of DAOLDG010000013.1, read as the reverse complement.
TTTAATGGTAGGTTGCTCAATTTCTATTGGGGGGATTTGTATCGGATTTTGGCTATCGGTGACGGTGTCGCCAATGGCGATGTTAGCAAAGCCTCCAATCGCAACAATGTCGCCAGCGGCGGCTTGCTCGACCTCGGTGGGGATTAAACCTTGATACATTTGTAAACTGGTTACTTTGCCACGTGTTTGTTTGCCATCGCGGTTGATGTGAGTAACTGTTTCGGCGCGCTTAATTTCACCAGATTGGATTTTACCAATACCTATTTTGCCTTTATAATTGTCGGAACGTAAAGCTAAAATAAGAATAGCTAGGGGTTCGTTGGTAATAGTTGGCGCAGGGACATGTTCGATAATTGCATTGAAGACTGGTGTAATATCTGGAGCAGTCGAGTTTTCGATGGCTTGCATGGCAACATTTAAATCGGGATGAGCGATGCCTTTGACGCCACTAGCGTAAAGAATTGGGAAGTCGAGTTGTGTTTCGGTTGCGCCGAGCGAAACAAACAAATCAAAAGTTTTGTTTACCACTTCTTCTATTTGCGCTTCTGGCTTATCTATTTTATTAACAACTACAATTGCCCGGTGACCCAATTCCAAAGCTTTTTTCAAAACAAACTTAGTTTGTGGCATCGGCCCTTCTTTGGCATCAACTAACAATAACACTCCGTCTGCCATACGAAGGGTGCGTTCAACTTCGCCGCCGAAATCGGCGTGACCCGGTGTATCTACAATATTAATTTTAATATCATTATAAACTAATGAGGCATTTTTTGCGGTAATAGTGATACCACGCTCGCGCTCTAAATCGCCGGAATCCATAATTAAATCCGCATCGTCGTTTTTGACGGTTTGGGTTTGTTTTAGCATGGCGTCTACTAAAGTGGTTTTGCCATGGTCGACGTGGGCGATAATGGCTACATTTCTAATATTGTCGCGTTTCATAGTAAAGGGTATGATGTTATGACGGCTGTAAAGTGGGCGAGCGATGATTGCGCCCTGGTTACGCCTGTGTTAGATATTTCGCTTATAGGAGTTGGTTGTTGTTCATTAAAAAATGCCCCGTCGCGCGGGGCAGACCTAAATACTTTTATACCTTACCTTTTTTCTGCAAAAATGTCAATTTTTTGCTATAATGTTAATCAGAAATAGATTTTTATGAATCCAACAAAACGCATACATATTATCAGTTTTTTAGTAGCGCTTGCCCTTGTTTTCATTTTAGTAGCTTGGATTTTACGACCATTTGTTAGTATCCTTGCTTTTTCGATTATCATTGCGGTGCTATTGAACCCGATCTATAAGCGAGTCTTGCGTCGTTTTAAGCAACCGGCTTTGGCCAGTATAACTACGATATTAGCAACTCTGGTTGTGGTAATGGTGCCGATTTTATTGTTCGGACAAGTAATTTACAACGAACTTGCTAGTTTGTATGAACGTTATAGTAACGGTGGTTTAGTGATCGACCAAACACAAATTATTGCCAGTTTGCCAGAGCAATTACAAAGTTTAATTCAAAATTTTAGCGAAGAACTGAATGATTTTGTAGCCCAGTTATCTCGTGAAGTTTTTTCATCTGTAACGAAAATTGCTTCTAATGTTGCCAGTTTTGTGGTCGCGTTTTTCATTTTCATTTTTACCGTTTATTACTTACTCAAAGATGGCACGCGTATTAAGCAAGCATTAATGGATGTGTCGCCATTCGCCCCGCACCAAGCAGAAAAATTATTTAATAAATTGGTGGCAGCTGTGAACGGGGTAGTAAAAGGTTCATTTTTCGTGGCTTTAATTCAAGGCTCGGTAGCTACCATTGGTTATATCATCTTTGGTGTACCCGAACCATTTTTATGGGGCGCGTTTACTGTTATGGCTTCGTTCGTGCCGATGATTGGCACGGGTTTAGTAATCGTGCCAGCTGTAGTTTACCTTGCTATTACTGGTGCGGCACCAGCCGCACTAGGTTTGGCGATTTGGGGCGCAGTGGCTGTGGGTTTATCTGATAATTTTGTGGTGCCAAAACTAATTGGCGGTTCGATAAAACTACACCCAATATTAGTACTACTGGCTGTGGTTGGTGGTTTGCAATTCTTCGGGGTATTAGGGTTCTTAATTGGTCCGATTATTATGGCCATCTTTATCGCCATGATCGAAATGTACCGCGAAGAGTTTAAGGATTACTTGAGCGAACGTTAATGTTGTATTTTTACGGGCTACTATTTTTATTTGCGCCACTTTATGTTTGGCGATTCGAATTAGCTGGTTTACCAACTAATTTTTTTATGTTGTATGCCATTATTTTGGCAATCGGGTTTGGTTTATATCTAGTATGGCAGAGGGAAATCGGGGAAGTTTGGCGAGCAATCCTAACTGTTCCTAAGTTTTTGCGTTGGAGTACTGGACTGTTTCTGTTGGCTTCGGTGATTTCATTATTTGTAGGCGGTTTCGATTTAGCTAAGTTTGCGCAGTGGTTAGTTTTATATGTCCTGCCGATAAAGCTGGCTGGCCAATTCTATTATTTATTAAAAAAAGAGCCTAACCGCAAACAGGTAATTTTGAATTTTCTCTATTTGTTTTTATTAGGAGTTGGATTAGTAGCAATTGCGCAGTATTTTTGGTTGGTGGGACTGCCGATGGATTTTTGGGGAAATTCGGAAGAGCCAAAACGAGCGATTGGATACTTTACTCATCCGAATGGCTTAGCATTGTTTATCACGCCACTTTTAGCTTACTTATTGCCAGATTTTAAGCAAAAGATAGAGATATTAATTGATGAAATAAGGGGTCAAAATATTGGCTGGAGTTTTGTGGGCACGCTGGGTTGGATCTTCGGTGGTGTGGCTCTACTATTATCTTTGTCGCGTGGCGGTTGGCTAGGATTATTATTGGCCGGCTTGATGTTTGTTATCATTGCTGGTGGCAAGAAAATCCGTTTTACCGCTTTCGTGGTGGGGTTAATTATAACGATAACCGTAGTTGCAATTCCAAATTTGCGTTACCGCGTAATCCTACCGTTTTATGGCGAGAAGTCTAGTGTGGCTCGCTTGAGTTTATGGGAAACCGGCACAAAGATGATTAAAGATTCGCCGATTTTAGGCCACGGCATCCACGGCTTTAATTATAATTGGGAAAAGTTTAATACTGACCCGAACCTGGACCACTATAACTTTCCGCACAACTTTATTTTAAACACTTGGGTCGACTTAGGCTTGTTAGGATTGCTGTCGTGGTTATTAATTGTGGGCTGGGGATTGTGGTATAGTCGGCGCAATCGCGGGAGTCCTTACGCTTTAGGGTTAATGTTATTTTTAATTGCTTTACTAGCTCACGGCTTTATCGATATCCCGTATTTTAAAAATGATTTAGCCATGGTGTTTTGGCTAATATTTGCTTTAAGTATATAATAGAAAAAATAGAGGAGGATGTATGAATATTATTCACGGATTTCCCGTAAAAAAGCGGCGCAATTTAAGCGCATCTAGCGTGGATAGCATTCTAAGCTGTCCGGCGAAATTTTTCTTCGAATCGATTTTGGAGATGGGGGTTTCGATTCCCAGTTCATCCAGCGACAATGTATGGGCGGGTGATTCATTTTGCCAATGAGCAGCTTCTG
>DAOLDG010000012.1:0-11706 GCA_035327465.1 Candidatus Doudnaibacteriota bacterium | reverse complement strand
TGTTGCGCTACGCTGGGCTCAAAATCCCTGTCATCGGACTCGCCAAAAGAATCGAAGAAATCTTTTTGCCGAACCAAAAAAACCCAATTGTACTTTCACACGACAACCCGGTCTTACAGTTACTGCAAAGGCTGCGCGATGAAGCGCACCGCTTTGGCATCACCTTTCACAAATCCTTGCGCAGTAAGCAAGCGGTAAAGTCTGCACTCGATACCATCCCTGGCATCGGCCCCAAAACTAAAAAACTGCTCAAACAAAAAATCGGCACGGTCGAACAAATTCGACGCGCACCGATTGAGGAACTGGCCAAACTGATTGGCAAAACCAAAGCCGAAGCTGTTATAAAACCCTTGAAGTAGTTTTTGACCCTCAAATCTTTCGGGCCTCAAATATGGCAGCTTCGCTAGAAATTGCCGCCACTAGCTTGAGCAAAACTTCATGCCTGCCTTCATCACGATTGTGATTTATAAAACGGTTAATATCATCGTCAAATTCTCGCAAGGTTTCTTTCTGATCAGTAGGTCTGTTGCCTGCATGCCGTGCTGCGCGAGCTGCTTTAGTTTCCGCGATTAAACTCATAGAGGTAGTATGACATCCGTAGTCAACCAAACACCATAAAGGTTCTTCGCTGTTATTCACTTTTCTATCCAAAGCCATAAATGTGTCCTCCCTAAATTTTCAAAATCATACCACAGGCAAAACATTGACACAAGCAAACCAAATTACTATAATAACCAAGCTTAATTTTTAACTAGCTGACACTAAATTTATGGGAAATCTTGCTTATATACTGATGATTGCAGACATGGTTGTAATGGTTCTACTTATCATCACGATTGCTTTACAAAACAAGTCTTCAGGTTTGTCGAACATTTTCGGCGGCGGAGGCGTAGTTACAACTCGCCGTGGTAGTGATAAGTGGTTATTTTATGCGACGATTATACTCGGTGTCTTATTTGCTAGCTTAAGCTTTTCCATCTTACTATTAAATCGTTAAGCTTAAGTATGTATCGAACGTTTTCTAGCTTGTGAACGAATTTACTAATAATTTAACTTTACAAGGCAAGCGCATCGTACAAGGAGCGCGCTTGATTCCCCAAATTCGACTTTCCGTCTTACGGAGAGTTTTTACATTAATGGGAAAAGCTGAAAAACGTTTATTGTTTGTACTGCTTATTGTTACTCTGATTAGTTTTATCTTTGCATCTCAAAACTTTTTACAAGCATACACAGCGGTAGTGCCTAATCAAGGTGGTGCTTATCGCGAAGGAATTATCGGCGAACCGCGTTTTTTTAACCCATTATACGCAACCACTAGCACCGATCGCGCGCTGGTGAATCTGCTTTATGCGGGTCTTTACCGCTACGACGAAAACGGTAACGTCGTGCCAGATTTGGCCACCAATTTTCCAGAAATTTCGGAAGATCGCAAAACTTATACCGTACAACTACGCGAAGCACAGTGGCATAATGGTCTGCCGGTCACTGCCAATGATGTTGTATTTACAATTCGGGCTCTGCAAAATCCAGAGTACAATAGCCCTAAACGCAACGATTGGCTAGCCACCACAGTAAGTGCAAACGATGAACGCACAGTGGTGTTTACCTTAAGTTCGGTCTCTGGACCATTTCTATACAACCTCACCCTGCCCATTATAAGCGAAGTGGTTTGGAGTCAAATTCCGGCCGAAGATTTCATGCTTTCGCAAGGCAACCTTCAGCCAATTGGTAATGGTCCATATCGAATGAAAGAAGTAGAACAATTGACTGATGGAAAAATCCAATCGATAACTCTTGAGTCATTCTCTAATTTTCATAATCGCCCAAGCTATATCAAAACTCTCCGCATAAAGTTCTTTGAGGATGCAGATAGTTTATTAAAAGCTTTGCACGGCAACCAAATTGATGGTTTTGGGTTTAACCAATTCGAAAATCGAGTCAGAGTCGAAAAATCGGCAAAAGATTTAATTATTCACCAAATCCCATTACCTCAATACCAAGCTCTATTCTTTAATACAACGGTGCGGAGCCTGGGTGAAGCGCGAGTTAGACAAGCCTTCAACTTAGCGGCTAACAAAACACAAATTCTAGAAGAGGTCTTCGATGGGCAAGGATTGCTTATCGAAAGCCCAATACTTTCACAACAAGTAGCAAATCTGCCCCAACATGACGATGTGATGGATATTACCACTGCAATTAGCTTGCTCGAACAAGGTGGTTGGACGTTAAACCCAGAAACCAACATACGGGAAAAAGGTAACCAGCAACTAAAATACCGTCTGGCTACCAATGAAAATTGGATAAATTTACGCGCCGCTCAACTACTCATCGAACAGTGGCGAACACTCGGTGTAGAAATTGAATTAGTAAGTATGCCAACTCGCGAACTCAACGAACAAGTTATTCAACCACGGGCGTACGACATGCTTTTGTTTGCGCACAGACTTGGCGCAGATCCAGACCCGTTTGTATTCTGGCATTCTAGTCAGACCAAAGCACCAGGTTTAAATCTTTCGGGTTACGTTAACAACTCTGTTGATGCGTTAATTAGCGAGGCCCGCGCCGCATCCGACCGCGAAATTCGTGACGCCAAATATCTAGAACTTCATAATATTATGAAGCAGGACTTACCAGCAATTTTCTTAGTGCAATCTGTTTACACATATGCAATCCATGAAAAAATTGATGGTTTTTCTATGGTAAAAATGCCTGATGAAACCGTACGTTACTTTAATCTTCGCGATTGGTACACCGATACCAAGCGTATATTGAAGCGCAACTAGTTTACTATCAAAATATTTTCAAGGTACTTTTAGCCGTCGTGGCGGAACTGGTATACGCGCACGTTTCAGGTACGTGTGTCGCAAGACGTGTGGGTTCGAGTCCCACCGACGGCACCATAAATCAGTCATAAATAAAGCTAAAATTAGCGAAAATGGTTGACAAACTACCCCTGTTCTGATATAATACGCTTGTTCAATTAATAGATGAATTTTTAGTTCCATTAGAGGAAGTAAACGCTCATGTGTTAATTGCAAGCAATCGGCCTGCAAAAATCTTGCGAAGGCGGCCCCGGAAGCCACTTCCCCGATTTCCAGAATCCTCGGATTTTTTATTTGGAGACAAAAATTTTAGCCAAGAAAAATTATCTTCGGATTCCATACAACACAAAAAATAATTAACGAAAAGTTTTTGCGGTCGCTTCTAATTTTAGAAGCAATTCCGGATGTAAAAAGTCTTTTGCACTTCATACCGCAATAAGCGAACATCTTATTAGGCGTTAGTTGCGAGTAAGGAAAAGATTTTCTCTAGCAACGCAAAAACTTTTCAATTGCTAATTCTAGCTAACTCACAGCGAGAATCAGAAACTCGTTACGACAATTAAGTTCCTGCTCCCGCGATATTCTTTTCAGAAGATTTGAGCACTAGCAGAAACAGCATTCTAGAAACAATGAATAAAAAACCTAGCGCGGCCAGCCCAGCTCGCCGCAACAGCACCAGCCGTAGTCAAAACGCGCGCAAAACTGTAGCGAAAAAGCTTACGGTTTCGGCTGGACGCACCCACTCGCGCAACGGCAGTAAACCTACGGGTCGTAACCGGAGTTTTCCGATAATGCCGACCGAAAGTAAAATTACGCCACTGGATCGCGTTCCTTCTGGCTCCAATAGCGTTTACACAGTATCCCGCGACACCTTGCGCATCATCCCTTTAGGAGGCCTTGAAGAAGTCGGCGCCAATATGATGGCTTACGAATTCGGTAACGATATTATTATTGTTGATGCGGGTTTCGCTTTCCCAGACGAAACCACTCCCGGAATCGACTACATTATTCCCGAAACTAAATATCTGGAAGATAAAAAAGATAATATCCGCGGGCTATTTGTAACCCATGGTCACATGGACCACATCGGCGCCATCCCCTACTTGCTAGCCAAGTTAGGTGACCCGCCAATTTATACTCTAGCGCTATCTGCTGGAATGATTAAGAAGCGGCTCGAAGAATTTAACTTAGCAGAACGCGCAAAAATCAATATTGTTCAGCGCGATGATATGGTTCCTGCTGGTAACTTCCAAGTTCGGTTCTTTGCTGTTAACCACAATATCCCAGATTCGGTGGGTATGTCGATTAAAACTCCAATCGGCCAAGTTATTCACACCGGCGACTGGAAATTCGACCACACTCCAGTAAACGAAGTACAAACCGAATTCCATAAAATTGCCAGCTTCGGTGGTGAAGGAGTTTTGGCCTTAATGAGCGACTCCACGAATGCTATTAAACCAGGCTATTCTCAATCCGAAAAAGAAATTGGCCGAACTATCGACCGCATCTTCCAAGATGCCAAAGGCCGGATTGTGTTCACTAGCTTCTCTTCCTTGATTGCGCGTATTCAGCAAGTATTCGATTTGTCTGCAAAGTACAATCGTAAAGTAATTGTTACTGGCCGCAGTATTGTAAATACTTTGGAAACCGCAATTTCGATGGGCTACATTAAAATCCAGCCAAAGATAATTATCAAATCCGAGCAAGCTAGTAAATATCCCGACAATCAAATATTGATTCTCTCTACTGGTGGACAAGGTGAAGAAAGCTCGCAGCTGGCCCGCATGTCGCGTGGCGAACACCGCTTCGTAAAAATTAAAAAAGGAGACACGGTGGTAATTTCTGCATCCAGTATCCCTGGAAACGAACGTTCTATTGTCACTGTTATCGATAATCTTACTCGCCTTGGCGCTAACGTTATCTACAACAAAATCTTAGACATTCACACTGGTGGTCATGGTCAGCAAGAAGAACTGAAACTGATGATTCAGTTAGTTAAACCAAAGTTCTTTGTGCCGATTCACGGTGAATTGCATATGCTTGCAGCTCACGCCAAATTAGCACAAAGCATCGGTCTTCCCGAAGAAAATTGTTTTCTATTAGAAAACGGTTCGATTCTTGAAATCAATCAGCACGGTGAAGCCAAACAACTTAATGAAAAGATTCCGTCTGGTTACGTCTTCGTAGATGGACTGGGTATTGGTGATGTTGGTGAAGTTGTGATTCGCGACCGCCAAGCAATGGCACAAGACGGTATGTTTGTAATTATTACAACTATCGATCGCCATACTGGCAAGCTGATTAACCAGCCAGAAATTCTCTCGCGCGGGTTCGTATATATGAAAAATAACGACGAATTAATTCGCGAAGTAAAGCACGAGATTCGCAAACTAGTCGAAGGTAACGGCAATAAAACTGGTGAACCGAACTGGGCCGACCTACGCCAAAAAGTTCGCGATGATATTGGCGAATACTTATTCCAAAAAACACAGCGTCGTCCAATGATTCTCCCTGTGATAATAGAAGTGTAAAGTAAATTTATCATTGCCAGCCCGCGTAGCGGGCGAGGCAATCTATTCATGCGATTGCTTGGAGCTATCACTCCTCGCAAAGACAATAAAAGAAGTGGTTCGAACAATAGTTCAAACCGCTTTTGACTACCAATCTACCGATCAAAGCCATGTCGCGCTGGAAAACCGTAGTCTCGAATCGTAGATTCCTCTCCTTTTTCTACAACAGTGTTGTCTTCTTCAACCAAAGACGCCAACTGTCCCGAACCTGAACAGTGCTGATAAGTTTCGGGGTTGTTGTGATCCAAAACCTCGTCACTCCCAGTGATTAGAACGCTTGAACTCTTACAAACGCTACAAACTTTTTCCATAATTAATTTTCCTCCTACTCCTCCAAAATTTGTACAGCTCTTGCACGGTATGAACCCGCAGGCCGATCACCCACACCTGTACAACCTTTACCGTGCCTGTCATCGCGATGCCAAAGAATTAAACCTTCTTCATTTACCTCGCAGTCTTCATAACAAACACTGCACTCAAATTCTTTTTTCATACCTTCCTCCTACTTCTCCAAAAATTTGTACAGCTCTTGCACAGGGTCTAAACCTTGTGCTTGCCAAAACTTTATTCGTTCAGCCTCAAGTTGAATTGCAACCCGAGCTCGATTTTCAACTTTAGCTTCCGAAATTTCTTCTCCTGAAAAATGTACCCGAACAGCGCCAAGCTTTCTAATCTGTTTTACTTCGTCTTCCCGATTCTGTTTGAGCCTTTGCCTTACCACATTTTTTCGATGGTCCATAACCAGCTCATAATAATAGCTGTTCAAATCACGACGCATCGGCGAGTGACCTATCCCATAGACCTCAAGAATAACCTTCAGAACTTCTGATTCCGTTTCCAAAATTTCTGCAATTGCTGTTTGTACCATATGTTCCCCCTCTTTGGTTTTAACTACATATGTTAACTATTATACACTCAAAAGTCAACTCTCGGCAATGTTTCAGTTTTCTAGTATAATGACTTTATGAAAAAAGAGACCATTTTATCGGGAGTTCAAGCCACGGGCTGGATGCACATCGGCAACTATTTAGGGGCACTCAAGCAGTTCGTTGATATTCAAAAAGAAGGTAAATTGCAGTGCTATTTTTTTGTGGCAGATTTGCACGCCCTTACTGTCCCCCGCGACCCGAAGCAGCTTCGCCAAGATACCTTAGAAGTCGTTGCCGAATACATCGCCGCCGGATTAGATCCGAAAAAATCTGTCATCTTCATTCAAAATCATGTTTTGGAACACGCCGAACTGGCTTGGATTTTTAACTGTATTACCCCAGTTGGTGAACTGGAACGCATGACACAGTTTAAGGACAAGGGACGCTCGCAAAAAGATTCGGTAAACGCTGGGCTACTCACCTACCCCACTCTAATGGCAGCAGATATCTTATTATACAAACCAAACTTTGTGCCAGTGGGCGAAGACCAGGTGCAGCATATCGAACTTGCTCGAATAATTGCGCGTAAGTTCAACAAACAATTTGGCGAAACCTTTCCAGAGCCAAAACCGTTCATGAAAAAGCCTTTGCGAATCATGAGTCTCAAGAACCCAGAGAAGAAAATGAGCAAAACTGGTGATGAGCCGTTATATATAGATGATACACCAAAAGATATTGAAGCGAAGCTTAAGAAAGCGGTAACAACAACTACTGGCGCCGAAAACTTAATCGAACTGATGAGCTATTTTGCGGATGATAGTGTGCTTGGAAAATTCACTACCGCGCAAAAATCTGGTGACATTCGCTACAGCGATTTAAAATCCGAACTAGCCGCGATTCTAATCGATTACTTCGCGGATTTCCGCAAACGCAAAACTGAACTACTGAAAGACAAAGGCGAACTGGCCAAAATCCTCAACGATGGCGCAAACAAAGCTCGCGACATCGCCAGTGAAACCTTATCCGAAGTCAAACAAAAAATCGGCCTGCTGTAACCCCACCACCCCGCCGACTTCGTCGCCACCCCTCCTCCCTCCGGAAGGAGGGGAAAAAGCATCACATCAGACCCCGCCCGCCACATCAGTGGTGAGTGGTTTTATTTTATCTTGAACTAGTCTTGAACCAAGGTGTGCTATCATCACCCCTTCCCCTCCTTACCGCCAAAGGCGGTGAGGAGGGGTGGCTCCGCCGCAGGCGGAGACGGGGTGGTGGTAATATGAGACTACACAATCACAAAAAACTTTATAACAAACGAAAAAAGCTTCGCAACCAATCAACCCCAGCTGAAATCAGACTTTGGTATTATTTGAAGAACTCAAAAATAGGAGCTAAATTCCGACGACAACATAGCATTGGACCGTTCATTCTTGATTTCTATTCTCCAAAGTATAAATTAGCTATAGAACTTGATGGCGCAGCACATGATCATGAAGCGTTGTATAAAAAAGATTTTAAACGTTCGGTCTATTTAGCTGATCAGGGAATCAAAGTATTAAGATTTGAAAATCGATTAATTTTTGAGAATATCCAAAGAGTAGTTGATATGATAGGCATGAATTGCCAATCCCACCACCCCGTCGACTTCGTCGCCACCCCTCCTCCCTCCGGAAGGAGGGGAAAAAGAATCACATCAGACCCCACCTGATGCAACAAAACTCTATCCGAAGTCAAACAAAAAATCGGCCTGCTGTAGCATACAGCAAGGCCGGTTTTTTGATTTTCTTCCATAAGTATGCTATTATAAGCTTAAATAAAGTAATATTTAAGGGAACAACCCAGGAAATTTTATCCTGGGTTGTTTTTTTATATAAGGAAATTTTGATGAGTGTAATAAAAAAAATGAAGCTCACTGATATTATCCAAATACTAAGACTACTAGAAATACTTATAAATATAATTGATAAGTTGGGTTTATTTTAAAAGAGTTTTAATGATTCGCTTGGTATCCTCCGGGCCTTTCACCTTCATGTAATCGACTTTCGTTTTGGTAACAGCATAATCATTGCCACCCGGGAAAATCGCGTCACCAATAAACAGCATATCTTTTATCTTTACCTTGAGATATTTTTCGATTTGCTTTAAACCAAAAGCTTTATCAATCCCCTTTTTGGTGACATCGACCGAAGTATGACCAGCAGCGCGGACTTCTAGCTTCGGCAAATACTTTTGCATCAAGCGGGCGATTTTTAATTTAGTCGGCGTGTGAACGTCGCGCCAGTCGTCTTTCATGCGCAAACCCTTCTTGCCCAGCTGTGCTACCACCTCCTGCCCTAACGCGCTAAACGTCACCTGCGTACCGCGGTCTTCAATAACTGGACCATAAGTTTTCGCTGGGTGGCGATAACCGATTTCGGTAAAAACTCTTCGGAAAGTTTTTTTAATAAGCGCGCGCTCGGCTTTGGTAAGCGGATGATAATAGACTTTTTTCCAGCCTTTATTGTATTGGTAAAACGCGGTGGCGGTCGTCGGGAACAGAAACAAATTTGCGGCTAAATCTTTTTTGGGTGACAGCGGACCCATCAACTGCTCTTTAAATAATCCATACTTGCCGCCGCCGATTACGGCCACGCGATGGCTCATTAAAAGCCGCTGCAACAGCCGCACCATTTCCCGATCCATAATGGTCTTGGATTTGGCCAAAGTACCGTCTAAATCGAAGACAATCAGTTTTTTAGGCCGGAGTTTTTTGAGGTTGGTAATTTGCATAACTTTATTATACCAAAAATAAAACGGCCAAAGCTTGGGATAAGCTTGGGCCGCGGCTGCGGTTAAATGTATGTGCGCAATTGCGCGAGTGAAGCAAATGCGGGATCCGAATTCTTTATCGGAATCCGCAAAGTCGGGCCGAGCTGGCTATTGACCACCCGGGGCACACCGACCACTTTAGAGCCTGGACCGACCACAGCCTTGAAGGCTGTCTGAACTAACTCTGCAGTTAGTTTGGAGGGGTCACTCCCAGTGTACTCGCGCATATTTGCAATGGCGCGAGTTCGATCATCTTTTGGAATCTTAAAAAAAGGAACGGTTCTGTCTTCACTCATCAATTCACTCCTTATTGTTTTGATATCAGTCCTAAACCGCAAGACTGTAAGCAATACTATACCGCAGTTGAAGGCATTTGTCAATTAATCAATAAAAAGCGCCTCTAATGAGACGCGGAAAGTTTAGCAACGGCGCTTATAGCGTCGCATCCAATTAGGAATCATGCGGCGCGGCCTAGGCCGATAATCGCGTGTGGGCTGATGGCGAAACTGCCAGAATTTCTTCACAAGTTTTCCTCCTCAAGAATTGGTTAACTACATTATTAGCATACCATAATCGTGGACAAGAGTGCGTTTTTCAGGCAAAATATAGGAACTTATTAAATTTCAGATTCCGGGTCACCGTCAGCTGGCGCGCCCGGGATTACTAAATATGAGTTTTCAAATCGGCATTGTGGGTTTGCCAAATGTGGGCAAGTCCACTTTATTTAACGCCATTACTAAGTCGCAAGTTGAAGCGGCTAACTATCCTTTCGCCACCATCGATCCCAACGTCGGTGTTGTTGCTGTGCCCGATGAACGCCTGGCCAAGCTCGCCGCACAAGAGAAATCCGAAAAAATCGTTCCTACTACAATCGAGTTCGTGGACATCGCCGGACTCGTTTCTGGCGCGCACAAGGGCGAAGGTTTGGGCAATCAGTTTTTATCTCACATCCGCGAAGTGGACGCAATTTTAGAAGTCGCTCGCCTGTTCACCGACGACGACATCATTCACGTCAACGGCAACGTTGACGCTAAGCGCGACATCGAAACTATTGGCATCGAACTTCAATTAGCCGACTTACAAAACGTGGAAAAGCGTTTAGAATCCAACGCTAAGCAAGTGAAGGCTGGCGACCGCGATGCCAAAATCCGCCAAGCTGTTTTAGAAAAATATAAAGCGGTATTAGAAGATGGGAAGATGGCCAACACTGTTGTGTTAAACGAAGAAGAACGCGCGGCCAGTAAGGATGTTCAATTGTTAACTACCAAACCGTTTTTGTATGCGTATAATGCGACGTATGATATTGCAAAAAAAGAATATGCTATCTCCGAAACTGATATTCCCCTACCCCTTTCAGGGGGAGGGGTGGCCGAAGGCCGGGGTGGGGGTGCCATCGTCCTCGACGCCAAACTAGAAAGCGAACTCTCACAACTCGACGATTCCGACCGCGATGAATACCTTCAAGATTTAGGACTCACCGAAAGTGGACTAGATAGAATCATCACTGCCGCGTATAAAACTCTGGGATTAATTACTTTTATCACTGCCGGTCCAAAAGAAAGCAAAGCTTGGACTTGCCCATCTGGCACCAAGGCACCACAAGCAGCTGGCGTTATTCACACCGATTTTGAACACGGCTTTATCCGCGCCGAAACTATTCAATGGGAGAAGTTACTTGAGGCCGGCTCATACACCAACGCCCGCGCCAAAGGCTGGCTACGCACTGAAGGCAAAGAGTACGTCGTGCAAGATGGGGATGTAGTTCATTTTTTGTTCAATAACTAATTTTAGGGCTCCCATATCGCTTGGGCCGATCCAACATTTTCCTAGAAAATGTTGGGGAGGTTAAGCGATATGGGAAAAGGAAGACTTCCGAGCCGAGTGAGTTGGCAGCTTCAGCTAGCAACGAACGGGGCGAGGCAAGTCTGACGCGACGGCGACGTGGTCCATTTCTTATTTAGGAAATAAATTAAATCCACGGTACAATATGTGTCGTGGATTTTTTAATCCCTCAAAAATCAATACTGGTTTAATAAGACATAAGAAAGAGGGTTATCGCAAGCGATAACCCTCAAGGTTCAAATCCAAGAACTCAAAAGGCTGAAAGAGCCCAAAGCTCAAAGATCAATTGGTGAACTTCCTAAGAAGACAGACGCGCAGGAGGTCGAGGTCGTCATACGACGGGTTGACGCCGATGACGTTCAGACCGTCAGTGTCAAAGTAACCGACACAAGCACGGAGACCGTACGCAGTAAGAGCACGTCCCCAATGATACCAACCCTCAAGCAGGCGTTCCCCTGTTATCTTGAAGATTGTAACGATTGCTTCTGCGACTGTGGCTTCGTGTGCACGGTCGTAGTTGACAAGCCCGGCGATTTCCTTTTCTTGATTATCCCAACTGGTTCTTGCGAACCTGCCGTTAAAATCAATCAAGTAATAACCAGCTTCGGGCTTTTCGTTGCTCCAACCGTCTTGTTCGGATTTCAACCACCAATCGTTGTTATAAACACACGGTTGGCTTTTCTTGTCTATGCCGATTTTTTGCCGTAGCTCACGCAGGCTGTAGCCTGTCAAATAGACGAGGCGGAAATCCGTTCCCGCTTCCCTATTGCTTTGGGCCGACTTCCGGAGCACTTCTTC
>DAOLDG010000011.1:0-11917 GCA_035327465.1 Candidatus Doudnaibacteriota bacterium | reverse complement strand
TTGTTCCAGCTGTCAATATTCCAGAAGGACCGCCATTGCTCATTTCTGGTGGAGTTTCGTCTCCCGGTTCCGGCGCCGCTGCGATACTGAAAGAAATTACTAAATCTTCGGTGTTAGTATTTCCGCTTCCATCCTGACAACGGACATAATAACTGTACGAAGAGTCGTCGGTGAGTCCAGTCACCTGACTTGAATGACTGGTGCCGCCGGTGGTTGTAAAAGTATTAGGCTTGGCAGCATATGTTTGATCAACAACAGTTCCATACTTACAAGTAGCATTCTCATCAGTGTTTAGAGTTAGGTTAGTTTGTGTGGTGCCAGAAATTAACTGGCCAGAAGGACCGCCATTGCTCATTTCTGGTGGAGTTTCGTCCTCTGGAGCTTCCCCGGCAACACTAAATGAAATATTGAGATTTTCCGTATTGGCATTTTCATATTCATCAAGACACTTTACATAATAATTATAATTCTCACCATTTTCCAAACCACTTATTTCTGTGGAATGGCCGGTACCGCCTGTGGTGGCAAAAGTGCTGGGCATCTGCGCATAAGTGTGGCTAGCATTAGTGCTGTATTTGCATGTAGCAGCTTTATTGGTGTTTAGCCCAATAATAACTGCAGTAGTCCCGGCTACTAATTCTCCTTCTAGCGGTGAAGGATTGCTCATTATTGCTGGCTCATCTTCAGAGATAAAACTACTTCGAAGTATGAAAGCTAAATCTAATCCTGTTACCACATCATCTGGGCCAGTATTTGTGTCGGAGATGCTTATTCCTGTTCCAGAAAGATCACTTCTTAAAGCTACTCCGAATATTCCTCCATAAAAAGAATTATCAGTATTGGTCGCTATGGTCCAGCCTTCGGCCATAGATAGAAAACGACTGTTGCCGGCGGCAAAGCTTTCATTATCCAGCCTCCGAAGGAATACCACAAGATCACCCGGGTTTGCAGAAGTGGATAGGTTTACTGTGTAGGCACCATTGGTTGGAGCAGTATCATTAGCGACTAGGCCAGCAACTTCGGTTGTCACGTTTTCTACTTGCACAGCGGATAATGTGACTGCAGTATCGTGTCCGCCAGAACCTACAGTAATGGTAGTAGAGGTTGTGGCAGGCACTTCACTAGACAGCCAAACACCAGCACCGCTTCGGTATTCTTCGGGAGGGTATAACGATGAGGCGATTTTGGTCCAACTAAGGTTTTGACTGTCGGTTACATTTACATGGTTGGTAATATCTCCCAAACAACAACCACCATCACTAAGAGATAGAGATAATAGTATTCGGCTTCCAGCTTCTGGACTAAAAGCACTAGTGGTTTTGTCGTTATGACTAGGCGCAAAGTATTGGTTATGCAAGATTGAAAATTCGATTGGGCCTTCTGTGTCGGGATTGCCAGTGCTAAAAGATATTATCAAATTGCCCGTGTTGGCATTACCTGCTAAATCTTGACACTTAACATAGTAAGTATAAGAGGTGTTATCTACTAATTCTGTAATTGGGCTAGCATGAGTCGTTCCTCCAGTAATTACAAAAGTGGAGGGCATTTCACCATAACTATGATTTTGGTTTACACTGTACTTACAAGTGGCCTGTTCATTAGTATTTAATACTAAATTTGTACTGGTAGTTCCGGAAGCAAGTTGCCCGCTTGGCCCGCTATTACTTCTAATAGGAGCGGTGACATCGTCGGGTACTTCACCCGTACTGTCGCCACTAATTACGTTATAGGTTCGAATAGTTAGCTCTTCCCAATTTACACCTGGGTCTAAATCGGGAGTCGTAGACTGGCCTTTATAAATAGATTCAGCAGATAGGCTGTAATTTTCTCCTTCAAAATCTTCAAATCCTATTTCAGCCAAAGTACCTGGATAGAAATTATTTTCTGGGTGCAAGTTAGCTGTCCAGCTATCAAGCAACATTACATTTCCAGCCATAGTCCAAGTCTCTGCCCCACCATTTAAAGCGTCTTCTCCGCCTTGGCCGTTCCAATGTACACCAGCAAGCGTGCCAGAATCGATGGCCATGAGGTTATTATTTAAATTAAACTCATTGATAAACATCGTATCTCCTTCCAGAGACACTCTGCCCCCTCCACCTTTTATAATAAAAGTGTTGTGGTTAAAAGAATACGGCCCAGAAATTGGCGTAAGGCCAGAACTTAAGATAATTGGCCACCCTTGTTCGCTAAACTCATAATTAACGATCAATAGATTGTGTTCGACATTGATATTTTCGGCGGGATTATCTAAATCGGCATGAGGATGCTCGTAGTAGCTTCCACCAAATTGAAAACCCATTCCGACATTTTTGACGATATTATAGCGAAAGTCTATATTCTTTACTGTAGATATTGTCATCCCATCTTCTAAGATGGGTACGAAGTTAATTGCATTACCGTTTTGACCATGGGCCCAGTTGTTTTCAAAAATATTATTTTGAATAGTAAAATCTACTCCGTATTTTAACTCAATTAGATTTTTAACAGTGCCCGGCTCGTTACCAACCCACGATAAAGGTTTGAAGAAATAATTGTATTCAATTAGCACTCCAGTGGGTAGCATTCCAGGTATAGTGGTACCTACTCCTCCCGAGAGGATGTTTTCCCCTGTTGATTCTAAATAGTTATTGCGAATTACTATTTCTCCTGGGGAGTTGGCAATAAGAATTGCTTGCGTGTCGTAGGAGGCATTAAAATCTGAAAAGTGATTATTAGTTATTTCAACATTTTTTGCATTAAGATCAATACCTCTTACTGTGGTGCGATGCGCTAGTCCACGAATTACACTCCGATCGATTATAAAATGTTCTGGGACTTCTGATAACTGATCTTGTTGGTTGCCCCTATCGCCTAATTGTATTAAATTCCAGTATTCATCAGCCGTGTCTGGTCTGGTAATGTGTAGCCCTACTAAATGATAATGGTGTGATGGCGTAGCTCCAGACTGGGTATAAAATACTGGATCGTATGCAGCATTGGGGCGGATAGTAGGCATGTTTACTACATCCTCTGGTGAAACTCTAACCCCAGCTGCTGGTAGTAGGTGCAAATTTGAAGAGCGAATCGTAATCCAGCCTTCGCCAGGGGCTTTGTAAGGAAGTAAAAAACTGCCGATATAGGTGGTTCCTGCTTCAAGGATAATCTCATCCCCAAGCGCGGCATCGTTTAAAGCTTGCTGTAGCTCGGAAGCGTTAGTTGGCTCAAATACAGCAGCTTTTACTGTATTTAGTTTTGGGGTAATGCCAGTCGGTGTAACTGTTATTCCAAAAGGCGCGAAAATTATTGCGATTACGAAAAAAACCAATAATAGTTTTATTGGTTGCTTAGCGGGAGACAAAATCACCCTAGATTCAGAGGCATTCCAAAATTGTCTTTTGGCCATAGGTAAATAGATTGTATTTTTATTTTTGTTTCAAAAGTTATGCATAGTTTTATTTTGAAACCATGCGCATCTTTATATTAATTCTAACATAATTTTATCAAAAAATCAAGGTTGGTTTGGAGTTTCTAAGTTCTGGTGGTTGGTAGTTGGGGTAAAGAAAAAATAAAAACACCCCGAGCTAGTCGATGGGTGTATTGTTGGTGCCCGGGGAGGGACTTGAACCCTCAATCCATTTCTGGCCCAGGATTTTAAGTCCTGTGCGTATACCAATTCCGCCACCCGGGCTGGAGGCCATGGCGGGATTCGCACCCGCGAGTAGCGGTTTTGCAGACCGCCGTGTTAGACTACTTCACCACATGGCCATTAACAATAACTCCCTAATTTTAGCGGAAGCGTTTGGTTTGTTCAAGATAAAACCCCGCCTTGGGCGAGCCATAGGCGGGGCTATCTGCTATTTAACTTCAACTACCAGTTCACCATTATTCACTTGAGCAGTGATGGCTAACAATTCATTACTGACTTTGTTACAACCATTTACCCAACGGTCACTTCCTGGGACAACGTATACACCACGCATTTTCGCACAAGTGGTATAACGTTCTTTATAGATAGGACGTTCTAATAGAGCATTCATATCTATAAACCAGTCGAGCTTGGTCGGGTACTTCCGCCACGAAGGATGGCTTGGACTTACGCCGATACCACTACAGTTATTAGAGTGACAGTGTTTACCAAAGTTACTTTCAACATAACTAATGGCTAACGCTCGTTGCCATTGTGGTTGTTTGATAATCTCTTCGGCATATACAGCTAAAGGCGAACCTTTGGCTTCTAAATACTTGCGAACTTCATCGGCAAGTAATTGATTCTTCTTAGCTTGTTCGGCTAAGTGGTAAGCCTCAAGTTCGGCATAAGATAATGAGTTTGATTTTGATATTGAGTTGACGTGAAATACTAGTTTCTCTTGACCGTCGCCCTGTGCGGTGTGAGCCGCGGCAGTAATCTTAGGGTAAACCATGGTGATTACTGGCAGGAAAGCAAGGATAATAATCGCTTTCTCAATTGCAGGACTTAGGTTAAAAGGAGCTTTCATTATTTCAGTAACAACTCCTTAGCCTCAAGATATAAGCGAAGGGTTCGATCGGTGCAGGAAAACCTTTTTTTATAAATGAGGATTAATAAATATTAAAGACCATTCGGGTTACTGCAAAAGGCGGTTTTTTAGACTAGTTGCGCTGTTTCCATAAGGATTCAGCAAATAAAAAAGCCTGCCAATAGCAGTACCGTATGGGATATATATTACCAGAAACCGACACTAATTTCAAGGCTATTTTGGTGTTTTTCCGCTTATTTAAGCCATAACTCCTTTTTTAAGGCTTGCTTTTGGCTTCAATTAGGAGCTAGATTAGTCAATAAAACAAGGTGTTTTTTGAGGAATAGTGTATTATATATTTAGTAATCTATTTTATGACAGCACAAGAAATTATGGCCGTGGACCCGATTATCCTTCGGCCAGATGCGCCCGTGGTGGCGATCATGCAACTGTTTCGCGACAATCCCAATTCTGGTTTTGTAGTGGTTAATGAACAAAAGCGAGTTATGGGCGTGGTAAGTAAAGATGATTTGTTTACAGCAGGGCTTGGTGTTCATATTCCAACCTACTTGCAATTGTTGGAGGAGGCACGTTTTGCAAAACAGAGTCAGAAGGAATTACCATATGTTGCAAAGAAGCTTTTACATGCAGGTGCAAATGAAGTAATGAATCAAGCTGTCTATTATGCCCACGCAGATACTCCAGTCGAGATAGTTGCGGCGGTGCTGGCGCGTGGTCGGCAAACTATTGTTCCTGTGGTGGATAATGAAAATCAATTTATGGGAGTAATCGAGAGCTCGGATTTATTAGATTCATTGGCTGGCGGTGCGAGCGCGCCGCAAGTAGAGACTGTGGCTCACCAAAGGCCAGTTGATAATGAACTTAGTTTTGTACGTAAAGATATGAGCTCGCGATTTTCTTACATTGCGCGATCGCGCGCACATTTATGGTTTAGCACAACCATTGTCTTGTTTGTTATCGGATTTGGATTGGGAATTATTTTCATTGTTAATCCGCAACCAATCGCAGAGTCGGTTGATAATAACGTCCGCCAACTATTAGAGATGATATTTGGTCGTTAAGTTGAAACAACTACATCAAGAAAAATGAACTTCGGGCGAAATGCTAGGGTATGTAAAACCATCCGTTCATGATGAAGGATGGTTTTATAAATCTTTATTATAGTGCGGGACAAGCCCTAGTTTTAAGTACTTGTCTTTTATTTGTTGCGGTAAATGCCGATATTCTTTTATGACCCCCCTGCAGTTTTCTGAACCGCACATGCATTCCATTGTCCAAGGTTCGTTATACATTTGAATAGAGTAATCGTAGGTGATTTCTTCCCCTGCAATTATGTTGCGGATTGCAATCAGTTGGGCTCGGTTATTCTTTAACAGTACCCCAGTATTAGGTTCGCATGAATGGTTCACATGATCATCTATGTTTCCAGAAGGGCCGATGAATAAATCAACGCCTACTTGTAGATACCTGTCGTCTGCAGGTGAAGATAAATTCTCTGTTATTGGCGAGCGGGGGATTAAATCACCACTAAAATTAAAAATCTTATCTCCTGTAGAAAAGCTTTTTATTGTGAAAACCCCTGTACCTTTGGCACCATTTTTGATTACTAATTTATTCATTAAGTTATTATAACAAAAAGCATTGCTGATATGGTGTCCTTTCTTTGGAGCGGGTAAGGCCTGCCTGCCGGCAGGCAGGGGAATTCCGCCTCGCCGGCCTGCAGGCCGACTTCGTTGTCCAGAGTGGCGAAAGATTGCTCCCAGCAATCTTTCGATCGCTCACTGCCGTCGACTCTACTGAGCCGTCGTAGTTCGCTTCCACCCGTTCGATTCCGCATCCCAGTCCAATAATAAAACACCAGACAAGCTGATGTTTTATTATTGGAGCGGCCAAGGGGAATCGAACCCCTATCCCTTGCTTGGCAAGCAAGAGTTCTACCATTGAACCATGGCCGCAAATTACAGTTTATGTTAAGTCATTTCCAATTAGCTTTAACCATATGTTGATTTTTCTTTTCAAATAAGTACTACTCACATAGACAGTGCACACTCCGTAATTTAACCTATTCACTTTATGTCTGCCCTGAATTCTAACACATTTATTAAAATTTTCAAGAGGTATTTCTAAAGCTTTTGACCAGTAGTCCAAAACTGGTTTTTCCTTAAGGTCTGGATATATTAAGATATATGATTTGATTTTATCCTTTTGTACACCACAAATCTCTAGCAAGAACTTTACAAATACTTTTAGCATAGTTGAATCTGTATTACTAACTCGAACAAAGTATTTATTAATTTTATCTCCTTCCCCCCAGTATATAGATATACCAGAAACAAATAGTGGAAACCATTTGAGCTCTATGAATTCTTTTGCAGCTTCTAGCTCGGCATCCATATAAATTTTTTCCAAACCAGCCCTTTTAACCTTATTTAATTCAATCAAGCGATTTTTATGAAATTTGGCTGAAGACTTGGTTAATTTAGACTTGATAGCTTTGGACCATTGCTTATTTTTTAACCACCCAGACAGGGTACTTTTTGGTATTAGTAGAGTAGTAGATATATCATTATAACTTTTCCCTTTCTTCCGTAGTGCTATAGCTTTTTCTTTTAGGAGTTTATTCATAGTGATAGTATAACACGGTAGTACGAAACTATAAATATTTAAAAACGACTCTCGTCGTTTTTAAATGGTGCCCCGGGTCAGAATCGAACTGACGACACGACGCTCTTCCAAACGTCAATTGGACTATATCATCTTCCTTGTAAAGGAAGTCGGGCGCTAGTGCGAGGTTATTGTTGGGCTCACTCGCTAGTCTCTACACCTTCCAAGAATTTTACCCTATCTTGGCTTGGCTCGGGATTGTCTAAATGTTTATATTAGATGTTCCCCGAATTCACCCGATTTGCAGTACGGAATTACTTCCGTATGGCCCGAAGATTACTCAGGCGTCTGCTCTACCACTGAGCTACCAGGGCATTCTGTGGTATTTATGGTGGGCGATAGAGGATTCGAACCTCTGACATCTTCGGTGTAAACGAAGCGCTCTGACCAGCTGAGCTAATCGCCCATAACGTTTCTCTTGTCGCTGGAAATAAATTCCAGCTCCTGAAACTTGGGAACAGGTCAAAATTTTTATCTACGTATCTGGCTCGCCCCGCTCGCCAGTGGCCAGCTGAGCTAATCGCCCTAGTAAAAATATTTTAAATCTTGATGATGACCGACTGAATGAGGACTCGGTCACCTCACGCTATGCTCAACTCGCTACGCTCGCCCTCTGAGCTAATCGTTTGATTTTTTTGGGGCCCCCGCAACGCTTGGGTCCTACATTTTCGCAGAAAATGTAGGATTAAGTGTTGTGGGGAGAGGGACAACATTCTGCAGGCTGGAGTGACTTCAACGAAGTTGGAGGCACGCAAGCCGAAGGAATGATTGGCCCGTGGTGCCCAAGAGAGGACTCGAACCTCCACGCCCGTGAGGGCACAGCCACCTCAAGGCTGCGTGTCTACCAGTTCCACCACCTGGGCTGGGCAAGCTTCAAAAATCTTTGTTATTATAGTACAGCCGTAAGAAAAAATCCAGTCCTTAAGATTGAAGATTTATCTATATTATAAGATTTCCCAACGTCCCTCTGCATTTTTTGAAAGTTTCCCAACCATCGAGAACCCCGCAGCTAATTTATGCCCTCCCCCGCCCAAACTTTGAGCGATTTTTTGGACATCAACACCTTTATATTCTTCACTACGCAGGCTACCTTTTACGCGGCCGCCTTCTTCTTTGAGGAACATCGCATATTCGGCTTCAGGAACTTTGTTTAAAGTTTCTACTACTCCTTCAAAAGTTGCTAAATCGGGATTGCCTAATTCTTTAAGGTGCTCTTCGGTAATAACCGCATAGATCATTTTGGTTTTGGAGTTGTAATGCGCGCTTTCGATGGCTTTCCCCCAAGCATTCATATCGCGCGGACTTTGTGCAGTAAAAGTATGATTAGCAACATCACTGATGAGCGCACCTTTCTTCATTAGCTCGCTTGCGGTGGTTAAAGTAGAGGCTTGAGTGTTGCTGTGCATCAGCAACCCAGTGTCGGTAACTATGCCGGTGAGCAAATTAGTTGCCATGTCGGAAGTAATTTCCCATTTGCACCAAGTAAGAAAATCGTACATTAGTTCTGCCACCGAAGATTTAGAAGCTTCTACCACATTTACATCACCAAAGTTTTTATTGTCGGGGTGGTGGTCGAAATTTATTTTGGGAATTTTTAAACCTTCAATTTTGGGATTATTAACTCGATTAAGTATCGAACAACCAGAAACAATTAACAAATCGAAATTAGTATCAGAGATATCATCGAAAACTCTGTCACTGCCTGGCATAAAATTTAATCTTGGAGGCACGCCTGCAGTAACAGCCACAGTGGCGCGTTTCCCTTGAGACCAAAGATGATGGGCTAGCGCTAGTACGCTACCGAGGTCATCGCCGTCGGTGCGCTCGTGCGTGGTTAGCAGAATTTTGGCAGATTTTTCTATTAAGGTCTTCGCATTTTGAAAACTTTTTTCCATAATTATTTTTTCTCCCCACCTTCTTCTTTATGCAATTGATCGATGAGTTCATTGATGTGTTGCGCATAACGAGGACTGGTATCCAAGTAGAATTGAAGACGTGGTACCATTTTTAAATCTACTTGCCGATTAAGCTCGCCTTGAATGTCGTAGATATTTTTTTTGAGCACATTAAAAATTTCATCGTCATCACCGCCAACAATACCAATCCAAACTTTTGCCCAGCGCGCGTCACGGCTAACTTCTACCCGACTCACTGTTGCCAAGCCAGCCTGACCCGAAAGATAGGGCTGAATAATTTCGCCAATTAACTTTTGGAATAAGGAATTTAATCTTTCGATGCGATTAGAGGATTTAGAGTCTTTTTGATTCATAAATTTTAGGTAATTTAGATAGAAGAAATACTATATCAAAGCATTAATATTATATCAATAGAAAAGAAAAAAGCCCTGGGAGAAGGACTTTTATGATTTAAATGGTTTGGGTAACACTGCTGTGGCGATTTACCCCTGCAGAAGTGGCATGTTTTTTAACCAGTTCTTTAACTTTTTCGTGTTGTTCCTCGGACAGCTCGCAAGTAATTACACGGACAAGACAGTGGTTTTGTCGTTTGAGTTCTTCCTCGAATTGGCCGACAGTATCAAAACTTTTGATTTCGTCGACACCCGGGCCTTTGCCGTAGGTTTTTTCTGCGTGTTCACGACATTGTTTATCACCAACAATTGCGAAGTAGTTCATTTTTTTCTTGTTTCCTCCAGTAAGTTGTATTGCGACTCCCTATTCTATCCTGTTTGAGCTCATAAATCAAGACCGCTCAATCACAGTGATCGAGCGGTTTGTGCAAACATAGATTACAAGCTTTTATGTTTTAGACTTTCTTCAAAGCTTTCTATTATATCGCCTTCTTGAAGTTTGTAGCTCGTCTTTATCTTCATACCAAATTCATTACCACGCGTCACCTCTTTAGTATCAACTTTACCTTGTTGTAATTCTAATACTTCGCCGCGGGCAACTTCTTGCCAAAGACCTTCATCATCCTTTTTGACGACCGCGATTTGTTTATTTTTACGCAACTCGCCTTCGGACACTTGTCCGCCGATAATCATTTGCGTTTTTTCGGTGCGGAAGATAGCCAACACTTTGGCACGACCGAACACTAATTTTTCCATTTCTGGCGTGAACAGTTCGACTACAGCGCTGGTAACATCTTCGAGTAATTCGTAAATTACATCGTAGTTATCTATCGATACTTTCTTTTGCTTGGCTAAATTCAGCGCCTTGGGATTGGCTTTCACTCGGAAAGCAATAATCGTTGCTTTCGAACTATCGGCGAGCATAACATCGTTTTCATTTACTTCACCAATGCCTTCATTTAATACATTAATCTGCACTTCGTCGTTTTTGAGTTTATTAAATGATTGCCCGATGGCTTCAAGCGAGCCAGCCACATCTGCTTTTAGAATTAAGTTAAGAGATTTATCCTCGGTGTTTCCTTGAATCTTGGAACGAACGCTTAGGCGACGACTGTGTTTTAGTTTTTGCGCGGTGATGCCGATTTGTCGAGCTTCATCTAGGCTGTCGCTGGTTTGTAGAATGTCGCCAGCTTCGGGTAAGTTGGAAAAACCCGCAATCACTACTGGTGTGGAAGGGCCAGCGTTTTTAAGCTTCTTGCCATGCTCATCTTCCATTGATTTCACACGGCCAAACCCCATCCCAGCCACTATTATATCGCCCACTTTTAGGGTTCCATTCTGTACGATAACTGTTGCCACTGGACCTTGGCCTTGCGAGAGGTGCGATTCAATTACGGTCCCCAAAGTTTTGCCGGCCGGATTGGCGGTGTAATTTTCGACTTCGGCTTGCAGAAGCACCATATCGAGTAGTTTATCGATACCGATTTTATTTTTGGCAGAGATTTCTACAGCAATTGTTTTTCCGCCCCAGTCTTCGGTAAGAATGCCATGTTCGGCCAATTCCTGTTTGGTTTTGGCGATATTGGCAGCTTCTTTATCAATTTTGTTTATTGCTACGATGATTGGAGTATTGGTAAATTTGGCGCGGTTAATAACTTCAATAGTTTGTGGACGTACGCTATCGTCGGCGGCCACGACTAAAATAATTAAGTCGGTGACGTTGGCACCGCGAGCGCGCATTTCTACGAAAGCTTCGTGGCCAGGCGTATCTAAAAAGGTTAGCGTTTTACCGTCGTGTTTTACTTGGTAAGCACCAATGTGTTGAGTGATGCCACCGGATTCGCCGGCGACCACATCGGTTGCGCGAATAGCATCAAGCAAGGTGGTTTTACCATGGTCAACATGACCCATTACTGCAACGATGGGCGCGCGTGGTTTTTTCTCGGCGTCGGCGTTGGCCGCGAGTTGTTCTTGTAGAAAACCACTACCAAATTCTTTCACTGCTTCGGTTTTTTCGCTAGCTACTTCGAAACCTAGGTCTGTGGCGATAATACTAGCCGTCTCGAAATCAATTTCTTCGTTAATGGTGGCCATCACGCCGTTCTGGATAAGAGTTTTGATTACTTCGGTGATGGGCAGTTTTAACAGCTCCGCAAAGTCGCGGACTTTAATGAAGGCCGGCAATTCAATTTTAACAGGCACGGCGTTTTTTGGTTTCGTGTCCTCCTTCACCTTACTGCCGAGCGCTTGCTTGATTTGTCGTGCTAAGTAGTTATCGATCTTGTTGGCGCGCGGAGAAATGCGAAAACCTGCGGCGTTCGCTTTGGCGCGCAGTTCTTGAATCGACATATTCAGTTCGTGTGAGAGGGAGGATAGATTCATAATTGTGGTAAATTTCCCGAAAGCGGGAATCAATAACCCGTTAACTATACTAAAAAACCCCGCAAAA
>DAOLDG010000010.1:0-12009 GCA_035327465.1 Candidatus Doudnaibacteriota bacterium | reverse complement strand
AAGGGGATAAGATTTATGCGGTGATTGTTCGCACTAAGAAAGAGATACGTCGCAAGGATGGTTCTTACATCCGTTTTGATGAAAACGCTGGTGTGCTCGTGGATAAAGAAAAAGGTGAGCCAAGAGGAACCCGCATCTTTGGGCCTATTCCAAGAGAGATTCGCGATGCGGGATTTGCCAAGATTGCTTCCTTGGCACCCGAAGTAATTTAAATAAGAGAAGAAGATTACCCTGTTGCCTAGCACTGCCTTAGCTAACAGAGTACTCCTGGTCAACAGGGTGATCCTCTTCACAAACGATTATGACTCAAGTAAAGTTGAAAATTAAGAAAGGTGATACCGTAAAGGTGTTATCGGGTAAAGATAAAGGCAAGACTGGCAAAGTGTTGCGCGTCTTTCCGCTAGACCGCAAAGTAATTGTTGAGAATGCGAATATTCACACCAAGTATGAACGACCACGCGGTACTCGGCAGCGGGTTGGTCAAAAGGTTACTTTTGCTAGCCCAATGGCAGTATCAAAAGTGATGTTGATTGATCCAAGTTCTGGTAAACCTAGTCGCATTGGTTATCAAATGTTAGAGAACGGTACCAAACAGCGCATTGCCAAGAAGAGTGGAAAAGCAGTCTAACCTAATTATTATCTTATGATAGAATCCGAGTCGTCCTCGCCTAGCGGGGCGGCGAGGAGACCTCCAAAGGGGAGGTACCCTAAAATTTTATAGAAAATGTTGGGCGTTGATCTCATGAGGTGGGAATACTCCTTAAGTTAAATTTATGAATCGTTTACAAGAACAATATAATAAGAAGATTGCCTCTGCTATTAAAGAGCAATTTGGTTATAAGAATGTAATGGCAGTACCAAAGATTAAGCAGATTAATCTAAATATCGGGGTGGGTAAGCACATGAAAGATAACCGTTTCATGGAGTCATTGAAGAAAGATTTTACCTTGCTCGCTGGTCAGGCTCCAGTAGAAACTAAGGCTCGTAAGTCGATTGCTGGTTTCAAGATTCGGGACGGCCAAGTAGTTGGTTTAGCTACTACTTTGCGCGGCCAACGGATGTATGACTTTTTAGATAAGCTGATTAGCGTGGCCTTGCCTCGAGTAAAAGATTTCCGCGGCGTGTCGAGAAAAGGTTTTGATGGACGTGGGAATTACAATCTTGGTCTTAAAGAACACTTGGTGTTTCCAGAAATCTCTCAAGACGCACTAGAACATATCTTTGGCTTGCAAATTACGATTGCTACCACCGCAGGCAAAGATGAACCAGCTTACGCATTACTAAAAGCAATGAAGTTTCCATTCAAAGATTAACTAACGCTTTCAAATTCGGATAATTTCTTTGTTATTTCCCCTAGGACCCTGTTACTGTAACCTTTATCACGGTCCCAGTGTCCTGCGGGAAAATATCTAGAGCTTGTCTCGAATTTGAAACCGCTTAAGCAAATACTATATGGCTAAAAAATCTCTAATCGCAAAAGCGAATCGCAGTCTCAAAAAACCGAAATTTTCTACCAGAATCGTTCGGCGCTGTTTGAAGTGCGGTCGTAAAGCTGCCTTTATGCGAGATTTCTCCCTTTGTCGTATTTGTTTTAGAGAATTAGCAAGCAGGGGTGAAATCCCTGGCGTAACTAAAGCTTCCTGGTAATATCTGAATTATTTTATTAAATAGCATTTAGTCGTCGGGCTTTGCTCGCGACGAAATAACCTCCGGAAAGGAAGGCAACGCACGAGTCGCAAGACGAGTAAGCGTTGGAAGGGTTGTCGGTTAAGTCCAAACTTCATTTGGACTGCTAACCACGCAGGCCCCTTCCGAGTTTTCCCCTCCAAAGTTCACCAATATGTATACTGATCCAATTTCCGACATGTTAACTCGAATCCGCAATGCGCTTGCAGCAGGCAAGCAGGATTTGGTATTGCCATACTCTAAGTTTAAACACGGCTTAGCAAAGGTTCTTCTGGATGAAGGCTTCCTTTCTGGCGTGAATGAATTGCCTGGGCGTATCAAAATGTTGCAGATTAATCTAAAGTACGATGGTAGCGGCGGTTCGGTGATATCTGGCATCAAGCGGGTGAGTACTCCTGGCCAACGCATCTATATGCCAGTTGGTAAGATTCCTCGCACTAACGGCGGTTATGGAGTTACTGTAATTTCTACCTCTAAAGGATTGTTAACCGATAAGCAAGCTCGTAAGGATCGAGTTGGTGGGGAAGTAGTTTGCCAAGTTTGGTAACAAAACTTTCCCGTTCGTTTGACTTCAGTCTGAAGTGAATTAAGACTTTCAGTCAAACTTCACCCTTCGGGTTTGCCCAATTACTTCGTTATTTTCCTCGGAACCCTGTCACCGTAGCTTGGCTACGGCTCCAGAGTTCCTCGGAAAATGGCTGAGCGCGAGGGCGGGCTTTGCCCGACCAATCCGTGTCGTACTTGGAAAAACGGAAAAGTTTTAATAACATTATTTATTCAGTTTATTTAAGACACTATGTCAAGAATCGGAAAAAAACCAGTAGTTCTGCCCGACGGTATCACTGCAGAACTCAAAGACAACGTTCTTACTGTTAAAGGCAGTAAAGGTACTTTGACTTTGGAAATTCATCCTAAGGTCCAGGTGGAAGTAAAACAGAACGAAGTGTTGGTTGATGTTGCTAAAAAGGAAGATAAACGCGAGAAAGCTCTGTGGGGTTTGTTCCGCTCGTTGATACAGAATATGGTGGATGGTATTAATACTGGATTTGTGAAGAAGCTTGACGTGGTGGGTGTTGGTTTTAAGGCCGAAGTACGTGGCAAGGATTTGGTTTTGTCGTTGGGTTTTTCGCACCCTATCGAATTTTCTATCCCAGAAGGCATCGACGTTGCAGTAGAGAAAGACCCAGCTAAAGTAACCATTCAGCAATACCAGACCACTATCACTCTTTCGAGCATCGATAAACATTTGGTTGGTCAGGTTGCTGCTAATATTCGTGAATTAAAGAAGCCAGAACCATATAAAGGAAAGGGTATTCGTTATAGCGACGAGACCATTTTACGTAAAGCCGGTAAGGTTGTGAAAGCAGTTGGGAAGTAGTATTTTGTAATATTTAAATTATATGAACCAATTAAAGCATAAACAACTCAAACATCAATTGCGCAAAGGACGAGTTCGCAGTATCGTTTCTGGTACTATCAACCGACCTCGTTTAAGCGTGTTTCGATCTAATAATCAAATTTACGCTCAAGTGATTGATGATGAAACTGGTAAGACCTTGGCTGCTTCTTCTAGTCTTAACGTAAAGGTTGCTGGGAAGAAGCTCGAGCAGGCGGCGGCAATTGGAAAGGATATTGCTGCCAAAGCTCACGCCAAAGGTATTAAAACAGTTGTTTTCGACCGTGGTGGTTATAAGTATCATGGTCGTGTGAAGGCGGTTGCGGATAGCGCGCGTGAAGCAGGATTAAAATTTTAAACGACAAGTAGTGTCGTCCTGAGGTCGCAGGCCGAAGGATCTCAGACGAGATTCTTCGCTAGCGCTCAGAATGACAGAAATACATTATTTATTACATTATGGATAAGAGATCTAAAAAACCGAATAGCCGTGGACCACAACAGCCCCGTGAATTCGACCAAAAAGTGGTCGAGATTAAGCGTGTCACTCGAGTGGTAGCTGGTGGTAAGCGCATGCGTTTCCGTGCTTTGGTGGTAATTGGTGACCATAAAGGTAAAGTTGGTATTGGCTTAAAGAAGGGTATGGATGTTACCGAAGCTGTGAACAAAGCTGTTAATGCAGCCAAGAAGAACATGATTGTGGTACCAATTGTTAATGACACTATTCCCCACGAAGTTAATGTGAAGTATAAATCTAGTAAATTATTAATGCGACCTGCTCGTCCTGGTACTGGTTTAATAGCTGGCGGTGCGGTTCGAAGCGTTCTCGATTTAGCGGGGGTAAAGAATGTGATTAGTAAAATGATTGGTTCTAATAACAAGTCGAATAATGTCCGTGCTGCTTACACAGCTTTCAAAATGATGCGTAGCAAAGAAGAAATAATGGCAAGCCGCAAATAATATCTAAATTAATACCGAGATATGATTAAACTTCATCAATTAAAACGTCATCCCAAATCTACGAAGCGCCGCAAAGTTGTTGGTCGCGGACTTGGTAGTGGACACGGTACTTATTCTACGCGCGGTGCGAATGGGCAAAAGGCACGGAGTGGTCACTCTAAAACACCAGCTCGTTTTGAAGGCGGTCGTCAACCATTGGTTCGGCAAGTTCCCAAGAGCCGCGGCTTTAAGAGTATTCACGAAAATGCTACGGCGGTGAAATTGGATTTGTTAAACCAATTTGCAGATGGTGACGAAGTTACCATCTCGACTCTGAAACAGCGTGGAATTATTGCCGGCACTGTTAACCGAGTAAAATTACTAAAAGGTGTTGTTAAAAAGAAGTTGGTTGTAAAAGTACCTGCTTCGGCTACTGCGAAAACTGCGATTGAAGCTGCTGGTGGTAGTGTTAAATAAAATTTTTATGATGCCATCTTTCGTTATGCTAAAGATGGCATCTATTGTATAATTAAAAAAGACTCCGAGCCGTCGGGCTTTGCCTGCGGCGAGGAAACCTCTCGGAAAGGGGAGGCAGCGAACGAGTCGAAAGACGATTGAGCGTTGGAAGGGGAAAACCCCTTTCGGGTTTTCCCCTCCAAGGTATTATCTATGAATAAACTTAGCTTAATTTGGAAAACTAAAGACCTGCGTTGGAAGATTTTTATGGTCTTAATTTTGTTGCTTATGACTCGGGTGTTGGCGCATATTCCAATCCCGGGTGTGAGTGCCGAAGGTCTGCGTAGTTTCTTTGAAGGTAATCAATTTTTAAACTTATTGAATATCTTCTCTGGTGGCGGTTTGAGCAATTTTTCGATTGCTTTGCTTGGAGTTGGTCCTTACATTACGGCTTCGATTATTATGCAGCTTTTAGTAATGATTATTCCTTCATTAAAGGAGCTCCAGAAAGAGAGTGGAGAGGCTGGCCGCGCGAAGGTTAATCAATATACTCGATTTTTAACTATTCCGTTAGCTGCTTTATCTGGGTTTGGGACGATTCGGTTGTTGCAAAGTCAGGGTGGAGCCGAACTGCTTGGTGTGTTTAGTCCTTTCCAGTGGTTTTTAACATTACTTGCTGTAATTGCTGGTACCATGTTGGTGATGTGGATCGGTGAAATTATTTCAGAATATGGGATTGGTAATGGAATCTCAATGGTGATTTTTGCCGGTATTGTGGCGCAATTACCTGCTACAATTGGATCATTTATTTCACTTTATGACCCAAGTCAATTACCAATGATTATTGGATTTGTAATTGCTGGATTATTAGTAATCGCAGGAGTCGTGCTGGTAACGGAGGCCCAAAGGAATGTTCCGGTGTCTTACGCGAAACGGATGCAGGGTGATAGGCAGGTCGGTGGGGTTAGCTCGCACTTACCGTTGCGCTTGAATCAGGCTGGAGTTATCCCAATTATTTTTGCGATTTCGTTATTACTGTTTCCAGCGATTATTGCTCAATTCTTTGTGAACGCCAAAACTCCTTTGTTGGCCGAATGGGCGCAAAAGGCGATTGATTTTACAAATAACCAAGGAATTTGGTATGGGGTAGCGTATTTCGTGTTGGTAGTGCTGTTTACTTATTTTTATACCAACATTGTGGTTAACCCAGATGAAGTAGCCGAGAACATGCAGCGCAGTGGGGGCTTTGTGCCAGGAATTAGGCCAGGGCGCATGACTGCAGATTTCTTATATAAAGTTTTGAATCGCATCACTTTGCCAGGTTCGATGTTCTTAGGAACAATTGCTGTTTTGCCATTTATTGTGCAGTATTGGACTGGTACGCAAGCATTAACATTTGGCGGTACTGGCTTGTTGATTGTAGTGGCAGTAGTGATTGAGAGTATCAAGCAGGTAGAGGCTCAACTTACCATGCACGACTATCAGAAATAGGTAAAGAAGCCATATTTTTGACTATTCCTTCGTGGACTAGCCTAAAAATCTGGCTTCTTTTGTTTATGCCGCCCAAAACTAAACCACCGGGAATTTATACTTCAGGACTATACGATCTAAAGGTTAAGTAATCATGCGAAAATTCTAAATTTGTGGTATAATATATGCACTATGGAAGAAAAAAATAAGGTTAATCTGGCGGAAATCCCTGGTCATCTTGAGCCAGAGCTTAAGCCTACACCAAACACTGGCGAATCGCCTGAAGCTAGTGCGATTTTTGAACACCCAGCTACTAGAACCGCAGAGCAAGAATTAAATGATCAAATTCAGGCAACAGATTCGGAATTAGTTGAGCTAGAACAACCATCAATGAGTTTGGATGAAATAACCCCTCATACTTTAGCCGAGCGTCAGGAATCGGCCAAGAAAATTGAACATTTGTTTAATACTAATCAATTATCGAGCGCTGGTGAAGCCAGTGCAATGACGGACTGGGCAAATGAAATTACAGATGACCCTAAGCAAACTTTAAATAAAATGCTTTAATAAATAGAATTTAAGTAAAACCAAAATCAATTTATAATGCCATTTGGATTAGATATTAGTACGATAGTAATTGCAACACTACTTTTGTTTGCGCTCCTTGTAGTGTTTTTTTCATTCCTTGGTTATTATGCTCACCGTCATTGGTATTACAGTAAAGTGATTTTACCTCGCACAAAGAATTGGGTATTTTTAGAAATCCAGATGCCCAAAGAGAATAGTGAGGACAATACAGATAATATGCGCGATGAAGAAAAGAAGCAGTTAATTGGCGTGGCCGAACAGCTTTATACAATGTTGTCTGGAATAAGTCATGACAAGCGTTTTTGGCAACCTAAAGATTACATTAGTTTCGAGATTGCTTGTACCGAAAAGAAAATTTCATTTTATATCAATTGCCCAAGACACCTGCAAGATTTAATCGAGAAGCAGGTGCAGGCGCAATATCCGCATGCCTTTATCGAAGTCATTAAGGGTTATAATCCATTTCCAAAAACTGGCGAGATGGAAGCAGTGGAACTACAATTGAATAAACCGTATATGTACCCTTTCCGGACTTATAAAAGTATGGAGACCGACCCACTTAACGCGTTAACAAATGCGATGTCAAAATTAAGCGAAGGGGATGGCGCCGCGATTCAGTTAATATTGTATCCTGCGGATCATCATTGGCAGCATAAGCCACGCCATATGGCTTTGTAGATTCAGCAAGGCAAGAATCCCAATATCGTGGCGAAGAGCGCCACCGGTCGGTTTATGCGCGAGGTAAGCGGTGGTCTTAAAGATAGTGTTATTGGTAGCAAGAAACTGGACCATAATCAGTTATCCGAACGTACCGATTTGTCGGGTCGTTATAGTGCCATTAACTTAACGCCGATGCAGCAAGAGATGGTGAAGCGCTTCGAGGAAAAAGCTAGTCGCCCTGGGTTCTTCACTAATATAAGAATTATTACTGCATCTAAAACACCCGGTACCGCGAAAGCTCATTTACATAATCTAACTTCATCGTTTTTGGGATACAATATGCCACCGTTTAATGGTTTCCGACTCAAAAAGCGCAAAAAAAAGCGTATTGTGAAGGACTATATTTTTAGAATTTACCGCCGCTATGGTCGGAAAATGGTGTTAAATACTGAAGAGTTGGCAAGTTTATGGCATTTACCAACGCCGTTGTTGGAAACCCCAAATATAAAATGGCTACTATCTAAAAAAGCGCCGCCACCGATTAATTTAGCGCCAGACGGCTTACTTCTTGGACGCAATATTTATCGCGGTATTGAAACCAAAGTGCACATGGCTCGCGAAGATAGACGGCGTCATATGTATATTTTAGGGCGGACTGGTGTGGGTAAAACCGAAATCATGAAGTACATGGCCGTTCAGGATATCGCCAATGGTGAGGGGCTTTGTATAATCGATCCTCACGGTGATTTTATCGAAGATATATTGCCTCACATTCCAAAAAATCGCGCCGAAGATGTAATTCTGTTTGACCCATTTGATACCGAAAGACCGATGGGGCTCAATATGCTTGAAGTCACTCACGAGTCTCAAAAAGATTTTGCAGTTCAGGAAATGATTTCCATTTTCTATAAATTGGTCACGGATCCAGCGATGCTTGGTCCGATGTTCGAGCATAACATGCGTAACGCCATGTTAACTTTAATGGCCGATGAAGAACACCCAGGAACTTTAGTAGAGATTCCTCGTATTTTTACCGATACCAAATTCCAAAAGTATAAAGTATCGAAATTAAAAGATCCAGTTGTTCGTGCATTTTGGGAAAAAGAAATGGCTAAGACTTCTGATTTTCATAAATCCGAAATGCTTGGTTATTTAGTTTCTAAAGTTGGTCGCTTCGTGGAAAATAGTATGATGCGAAATATTGTTGGCCAGCCGAAGAGCTCATTTAATTTCCGCGAGGTTATGGATAGCGGAAAAATTTTGTTAGTGAATCTCGCCAAAGGTAAAGTCGGGGAGATGAACACCAAGTTGCTTGGTTTGATAATTGTTTCGAAGATTCAGATGGCGGCTTTATCTCGCGCCGATCAACCCGAAAGTGAACGCCGTGATTTTTATCTGTACGTTGATGAGTTTCAGAGCTTTATAACTGATGCGTTTTCTTCAATTTTAAGCGAAGCTCGAAAATACAAACTTAACTTAGTGATTGCTCATCAGTTCTTGGCGCAGTTACAGCAAGGTGCTGGCGCTCACGGAGCGGGAAGTAGTGATTTGCGCGATGCGGTGTTTGGTAACGCGGGAAGCATGATCAGTTTCCGTATTGGAGTAGAGGATGCCGAAGTTATGGCCAAAGAATTCGCGCCAACTTTCAACGAGTTCGATTTGCTTAATGTGGATAGATACAATGCGTTTGTAAAGCTTATGATTAACGGCACGGCCAGTAAGCCATTTAATATGGCAACATATCCGTTGGCGAAAGCTAGTGCGGATCAGAAGCAAACGGCCGAGGCAATTAGGCAATTATCGAGATTGAAGTTTGGTAGGCCTCGAGGAGAAGTTGAATCTGAAATTTTAGAAGCAAGTCAGATAGCTGACATGATGGCCGCCGGACCAAATTCCATCGAAAAAGCTTTATAATAAAGCCTTATAATAAGGCTTATATAAGCAAGTTTTTTAGACTCGCTTTTTTATTTTTATTTTGACAAAAACAATAAAAAGTGCTATAATTGGCTTTATTCAGTGGCTTTTTGGATAAAGCAATCATATTTTGGACATGATTATTTTATCGGGAAGGCGACTTTCCGCCGATAAAATCGGTTGTACTTTAACAATAATAAATAAAAGTGAGGTGTGGCATGAACTGGAAGACATGGAAAATTTGGGAAAAACTGTTTATATTTAAACGGCTTTTTTCAAAGACGGAAAAAGAACAGATGTCTTTTTTGGATTCTGAGCTTGAAATGGAAGGAGAATTGCTTAAGTCTGGTTTGGACGGACTCAATTTTTCGGAAGCTACAAATGCACTGCTTATGGATCAACAACGTGAAGACTTGCTACTTCGAGTGCAAGCAGTTGGCTTGGCAAGTGAAGCTAGGACGAAGGAGCTGGAAGCACAAGCAAAGTTGCTTGAGGTTGCCAGAAAAAACCAGTACCTAGAGAGAAAATTGGCTTTACGCGAGTTAGAATTAAAAGCAAAGCTCAAGAGTGAAGCTAGAGTTGCGAAAGAAGAACGACGCCGGTTGCGTCGTAAATTTTTCGCAGATACATTAACTGCCTTATTTAATGCTATAGGCACCAATTTAAAGGTAATCGTTTCGAATCGCAAGATTTGGTTGACGATTGGCTTTGTTATGTTGTTGCTTAGCATTGGTTGGCTAGCCAAAAATAACTTCATTGAAGGATGGTTTGAGATAATCACAAATTTCTTAGTGATTTATCTTCCCCAGCTTTTGAAGATGGTGGTTGCAATTGTGTTAATCGCTATCACTGTTTGGCTGTCGCGATCTGGGCGGCTGTTAGCTTGGTTTGCAGTAGTACAAGCTTGGCTGCGATCTGGGTTATGGAAAAGAATGAAAACTTTTTCGTCTAACCAGACGGCCAAAATAACAGCGTTCGGTGTTTCACTTGGGAACACTTTGTCAATAATCGTCATGCTTGGTATGTTGTTGATTTCCTATACAGGAATTTATCTCGGCATTTGGGCAATGGCCATTATTCCAATCAGTATTATGATACTATGCTTTGGTTGGAAAGCTTCTTATGGATTTTATTTCCGTTGTATTATCTCGGGAGTAATTTTTGCTTTAGGAGTAACGCTCCTACTATGAGGTGGTATGGATAAGGAACAACAGAAGCCACAAGGTCAGGCCATCAAATTTTTTATGGCCCAGCCAGAGGAAGACTTTGTGAAAAAACGCGATGATGGGAAATATGATGTTAAAGTCTTAGTGGGTTTATTGAACCCAGAAGATAAAAAAACATATCCTGTTGTGCGATTCGTTAATGGTCAGCAAGTACCAGGAATGTTTTGGTTAAAACCTACCCAAAATGAATATATTTTTGAGGGAGTAAAACCAAACATTAAAGGTGAGCTGATTTTGACACTATCCCCAGTCGAATTTCCGAACCCTATTTTTGGAGCATCGATAACAGTTCCTGTGAAGATGTTAAGAAGTCAAAGTATTGCGGTCAAGACGGGTAAGACGATAAGGGTTCAAACGAGTTATCCGAGTGATTCTTTAGTCCAAAGAGTTCTGGTCTGGGTTTTCGGTCCAGAAGGTGATCTTGTGGATGCAGCAATCTCTATTTCTGCCACTCAACCATTCATATTAAACAATGAAATGTATGATTGTTATGTTGAGCAGAGCATCGAAGCTGGATTCGCTGTGTTCAAAATTATTCCGAAAGGAGGGAAAAACGGACCTTTCACTTTTACCAACTTAGCCAGCGGTGATTTTGTTACCGAAGGGTTAGTTGGCGTAGATAGGAGGAAAAAAATAATGCCGGTTATGAAGTTTTTGGCTTTTAGCCAGTTGTACGACATTGCAAAAAAGTTAGTACCATTTTTGAACCCACTTTGGTCGAGTTTTTCAACCGAAATGGGTGGCAAGGTGGCAGGTAAGCTTGAAGAGTTTTTTAGTTTACTACCAGCATCAGAGCAGGATGAAGAGATCATCAATGCAGCAATGCCGTTGGTTGGTCATAAGAAGACTCGGCTTTGGTTAGATCAATTAAGTTATCTTGACCAGCTCTGTGACGATGATCCCGATCGACTCTTAAGAGTTAAGGATTATTATCGCAAGCTGACCGTTCAGCGTCGCGCGACCATTGAGGAAACCATTGTCGCGACTGCGGAAAAGATGAGTTACGATTCAGACATGGATACTGATGATTTCCGGGCGTATCTTGAAGTGATCGATTTACGCCATAAGGATTTGGAGAAAAAGTACGAGAAGTTCTTTAAGTACCTTGCTAAAAAGTATGAAAATATATCTGTAAAGGCAAAGCCTGCGAGTGGAAAGATTTTCACTGAAGCTAAGGCTTTAGCAGGTGAAAAATTCCAGGAAATGGATAGCACCTTTGCAACTTGGGGAACTCAAATCCGTGAATATGCGGATAAAAAATAGGAGGGAAAATTATGTTAGTAGTTCTGTTTCTGTTATTGGGAATACTAATGGTAGTTTCCCCTGGTTTTCGTTCATTTGTTAGTGCCATTGGGTATCTTTTTGAAAAGAAATTCAATGAGCAAGCGCAAATGGCGAAGAAGGTCGTAATCGTTTATTGTTCTATCTACGGGGCACTAATGATTGCTGGTATGGTTGCCATAGTTGGCGAGCAGAACATTGCTTTTAGCATTATTTGTTTGTTAATGGCAGTAATGCTATTACCAATCTGGTCTGCTTTGAAAACTTTTTCGGAGTTGATTGAAGATTTGGCAATTCCTTTACCGATTGGCTTAAAGTACCCAGCAAATAGCGCGTTATTGATTAGCGCCTTGCTCTTTCCCGCAACCATAGCATTACTATTTCCAGACCTGTTTT